>DATEJJ010000143.1:0-19725 GCA_035278125.1 Rugosimonospora sp. | reverse complement strand
CTGCGCGACGCGGTCGACTCGGGGCACCTGCCGCCGCCGCTCGCCGCCGGCGTGGAGCGGCTCGTCCCGCGCCTGCCCGACCTGTGCGGCCCGCAGCCCCGCCCGGCCCCTGCTGCACGGCGACGCGCAGCAGCACAACTTCCTGAGCAGCCCGTCAGGCGCGGTACTCATCGACGCCGCCCCGTACTTCGGGCACCCCGAGATGGACCTGGCGCTGGTCGACGTCTTCCAGCCGGTACCCGCCGGGGTGTTCCGGGCGTACCGGGAGGTCCGACCCATCGACCCGGACCTCGAGCACCGCCGGGAGCTGTGGCGGCTGCCCGCGTACCTCGCGGTGGTCGCCGTGGCCGGCACGTACCTCGACCGCCTGGCCCGGGCCATCGCCCACTGCCAGGGTCGCTGAGGACGGCCAAGTAGTCTCCTGGGGTGGGCAACTCGCTGGCGAATCTCGTCGGAGGCGGGCCGTTGCCGCTGGCGCTGAGCATCGCGGCGCTGGCCGGTCTGGTGAGCTTCCTGTCGCCGTGCGTGCTGCCCCTGGTTCCCGGGTACATCTCGTACGTTACCGGGATGTCCGGGGCTGATCTGGACGCCAGCCTCGGTACCGACCCCACCGGCCGCCCGGTACCCCGCAAGGGCAGCGGCTGGACCGCACGCGGCCGGATCCTCGCCGGTACCTCGCTCTTCGTGGCCGGCTTCACGGTCGTGTTCGTCCTGGCCAGCGTGCTGATCGCGCGGGCCGGCCGGGAACTGCTGGTGCACCAGCGGATCGAGGAGATCGTCGTCGGTGCGCTGATCGTGGTGCTGGGCTTCGCGTTCCTGGGCTTCATCCCGCCGCTCCAGCGCGACCTGCGGGTACACCGGCTGCCGGATGCCGGGCTGGTCGGCGCGCCACTGCTGGGCGCGACCTTCGGGCTGGGTTGGAGCCCCTGCGTCAGCCCGACGCTGGGTGCGGTGCTCACCCTCGGCGGTACCAGCGGGCAGGCCGGGCGGGCCACCGCGCTGGCCGTCGCGTACTGCTTCGGCCTGGGGCTGCCGTTCCTCGCCTTCGGCCTCGGCCTGCGCCGGGTCCTCGGCGTGTCGGTGTGGGTACGCCGGCACAGCCGCTGGGTGACCCGGATCGGCGGCGCCCTGCTCGTCCTCGTCGGGGTCGCGTTGATCACCGGCGGCTGGGCGTCGTTCATCATCTGGCTGCGCGCCACGGTGGGCCCCGGCAGCGTCTGGATCTGACGCCGACCCTCATCGATGGAACGGCGTGGAACGCCGACTCATCGAGGGCCGAGGGGGTGCGCGCATGCTGTTCGACTGGAGCCGTGCCGGCGCGGCGCCGACCGCGCCGGCCGGCCTGCTTTTCGACGAGACCCTGCGCGACGGCATCCAGGCGCCGCACGTCGGCAACCCGAGCCTCGACGAGAAGCTCCACCTCGTCGACCACATGGTGCGCTGCGGCATCCGCTGCGCCGACCTCGGCTTCCCCGGCTCCAGCCCGGCGGCGGCCCGCGACAGCCTGGCCATCGCGCGGCACATCGCCGCGCAGGACCACCCGCTGGTGCCGGGCTTCGCCGGCCGCACCCACCCCGACGACATCCGGGCCATCTGCGACGTGGCGCAGCGGGCCGGCATGGCCGTGGACGCCTACATCTTCATCGGCATCAGCCCCATCCGGCTGTACGTCGAGGACTGGACCGTCGACTCGATCGCGCGGGACATCCGCCGCGCCGCCGCCGACTGCCGGCGCGACGGGGTCGCCTTCGTGCTGGTGCTGGAGGACGCGGTGCGCTGCACCCCGGCCATCCTGAGCGGCGTGTACGACCTGGCGCTGGAGCTGGGCATCACGCGGATCACGCTGTGCGACACGGTCGGCGCGGCGGTACCGGCCGGCACCGGGGCGCTCGTCTCCTGGTCCACGCGGTACTTCGCGCAGCGCGGGCACCCGGTGGCGCTGGAGTGGCACGGCCACAACGACCGGGGCCTCGCGCTGGCCAACTCGCTCACCGCGCTGGCGGCCGGCTGCGCGCGGGTACACGGCACGGTGCTCGGTATCGGCGAGCGGGCCGGCAACGCCTCCATCGACCAGCTCATCGTGAACGGCGAACTGGACCACGCGGGCCGGTACGACCTGAAGGCGCTGCGGGAGTACTGCGACTACGCGTCCCGGGTGCTCGGGGTCGCGGTACCCGGCAACTACCCGGCCATGGGTGGCGACGTCTTCAAGACCAGTGCGGGGGTACACGCGGCCGCCATCCTCAAGGCACACCAGAAGCGCGACGTGTTCGTCAAGGACAGCGTGTACTCCGGCGTGCCGGCGAGCCTGCTCGGCCGGGAGCAGGAGGTCCTCGTCGACCCGTCCTCGGGCGCGAGCAACGTCCGGTACTGGTTCGCGCTCCACGGCGGCGAGCCCGACGAGGCGGTGGTACAGGACGTGCTGGGTACCGCGAAGCGCGCCGGCCGGCCGCTGACCGACGAGGAGATAAGGCGGGTCGTTGCCACGTACCGGTGAAACCATCCGGCTGACCGGCGGGATCCTCGTGCTGACCGCGGATCCCGCCCTGCTCGCCGCCCAACTCGACGGCACGGCCAGCCTGCAACCGGCCGCGCTGGTCCGGGAACCGTTGCTGGACAACGTGTCCACCGACGAGATCATCCCCGGCTGGTGCTGCTACTGGTACGACGAGAAGCTCGGCGACTACGCGTACCTCGGGCTGCGCCACGCCCGCCCAGCGCCCGGGGCGGTACGCGCGCTGCGCCCGCAGGTGATCGTCAGCGGTGCCGCCAAGGGCTGCGGCTCCTCCCGCGAGCACGCCGTCTACGCGGAGAAGTACGCGGGCGCGCAGCTCGTGTTCGCCCGGTCGTTCGAGCGCATCTACGCGCAGAACTGCCGCAACGCCGGCATCCTCGCGTGCGACGACTTCGACCTGCTGGACGCGCTGCTGGCCGGCGAGCGGCTGGACATCGAGGCGTTCACCCGGCGCGCCACCGGGGTCGAGCGGGCGATCGTCCTGCACGGCGGGCTCTTCGGGTACCACCGGGCCCGCGCCGCCGGCATCGCGCCGGACGTCGACACCAGGTTCGCCGGACCGCGCCCGCTGAACTGCGTCGAGAAGATACTCCAGGCGCACCTCGCCCCCGGCAGGCGCACGCCGGCCGGCGCCACCGTCCAGATTGGAGAGTCCTACTTCGTCGCGGCGGACGTGCGCTTCTCGCACGAATACGTCACGCCCATGTCGGCGGAGATGTTCACCCGCCAGTTCGGACCCGACGCCGCGCTGGCCGACCCGCAGTCGTGCTACTTCTTCCAGGACCACCTCTCGCTGGCCGCCCCGGTGCTGGCCCGCCGCGACGGCGGTGCCGAGCTGATCGCCCGGGTGGAGGACCTCAACACCCGGCAGCGTGAGTTCGCGGCGCGCAGCGGCGGGCACTTCATCGGGCTCGGTACCGCCGGCGGCAGCGAGGCGATCTGCCACACCTACCTGGTGGAGCGGGTGGCCCGCCCCGGCGACGTGGTCATCGGTACCGACAGCCACACCTGCACCAGCGGCGCGGTCGGCGCGCTCGCGTTCGGCGTGGGCGCCACCGACATCGCGGCCGCCTGGTACACCCGCGAGGTGCTGGTGAAGGTGCCCGAGGTGCTGCGGGTGGAGCTGTCCGGCCCGCTGCGGCCCGGCGTCTGCGCCAAGGACGTCATGCTCACCCTGCTGGCGCACCCGGGCATCGCGGGCAGCCAGACCATTGGCCGGGTACTGCTGTTCGCCGGCTCCGGCTGCGCCGCGCTGAACATGGACGAGCGCACCACCCTCTGCAACATGGCCGTGGAGGCGGGCGCGATGACCGCCATCGTGGAGCCGGACGCGGTCACGTACGCGTTCCTGGCCGGGCGCGCCGCCGGTACCCCGCCGGTCGTCTCGGACCCGGGTGCGGGCTACGCGGCGACGGTACCGCTGGACCTGTCCCGGGTGGAGCCGATGGTGTCCCTGCCCGGCGACCCGCGCAACGCGGTACCGCTCGCCTCGGTCGACCGCCCGGTACCCGTGGACCGCGCCTACGGCGGCTCGTGCACCGGCGGCAAGGCGTACGACATGGACATGTACGCGAGCGTGTTCGCGCTGGCCCGGGCGCGCGGGGTGCGGGTACCCCCGGGGGTGCGGGCCTACGTGCAGGTGGGCAGCGAGTCGGTACTGGCGTACGCCACCGGGCGCGGCTACGTGCGGCTCTTCGAGGACGTCGGGGTGACCGTACTGCCACCGTCCTGCGGCGCGTGCATCAACGCCGGCCCGGGCGTCTCCGAGCACGAGGGCGAGGTCACCGTCAGCGCGCAGAACCGCAACTTCCCCGGGCGGTCCGGGCCCGGCCAGGTCTACCTCGCCTCCCCGTACGTCGTCGCGGCGAGCGCGATCGCCGGCCGGCTCTGCTCGGTGGAGGAGATGTTCGGGGCGGTGGCGCCGTCGTGAAGGTCGCGGTCATCCCGGGCGACGGGATCGGGCAGGAGGTGGTACCGGCGGCGCTGCGCCCGCTGGCCCTGCTCACCGAGAAGCTCCACCTGGATCTCGACTGGGACGTCCTGGACTGGGGTGCGCGGCGGTGGCTCGCCGAGGGCGTGGGCATCCCGGACGGCGCGCTGGGCACGCTGGCCAAGGAGTACCGCGCGATCCTCTTCGGCGCCCTCGGCGACCCGCGCATCCCCGACATGGCGCACGGCCGGGCCATCCTGCTCGGGCTGCGCCAGGGCCTCGACCTGTACGTCAACCACCGGCCGCTCGTGCTGCCGCACGGCACCGTGGACCTGTACCGGGAGAACACCCAGGGCCTGTACGCCGGCGTCGGCGGCGCCACCACGGACGTCGCGATCGACACGTGTGTCTACACGCGACAGACGGTCACCCGGTTCGTCCGCTGGTGCCTGGGTGACCTGAGCCGCGCCGGGCGCCGCCGGGTGACCCTGGTACACAAGGCCAACGCGGTACCGCACACCGGCCGGCTCTGGCAGCAGGTGTTCCACGCCGAACTCGCCGCCTTCCCCGAACTCACCGGCGACGAGGAGTACGTGGACTCGTTCTGCTACCACCTGGTGCGGAACGCCTCGCGGTACCAGGGTGTGCTCACCGACAACGTGTTCGGCGACATCGCCAGCGACGTGGGCGCGGCGCTGATGGGCGGGCTCGGCTACGCGGCGAGCGCGAACCTGTGTCCGGACACCGGTTTCGGCCTGTTCGAACCGGTACACGGCAGCGCACCCGACATCGCGGGTACCGGCGCCGCCAACCCGTACGCCGCCATGATGTCCGCGGCCATGCTGCTCGACCACGTCGGGTACCGCACCGCGGCCGGCCACCTGCGCGAGTCGCTGTGCGCGGCCCCGACCTGCGCCACCACGGAAGGCTTCACCAACTCGGTGCTGCACCTGCTGCGGCGGAAGCTGAAGGGTTGACGGATGACGACGTTCGCGGTCGCCTTCGCGGAGGTGCTGGAGGAACTCGGCGTGCGGCGCGCGTTCGGCGTGTCCGGCGGTGCCATCTCGTTCTTCTGGTCCGCGCTGGGCGGCACCGGCATCGAGGTGACCCACTTCCGGCACGAGAGCGGGGCCGCGTTCGCCGCGTGCGAGGCGAGCATGGCCTCGGGTACCCCCGTCGTGGTGTTCGTGACCACCGGGCCGGGCCTGACCAACGTGCTCACCGGCGTGTACGCGGCGCGGCACGAGGCGGCCCGCGTCATCCTGGTCAGCGCGTACACCGAGAGCGCCATGTTCGGCCGCCGGCCCATCCAGGAGACCGGGCCGCGCACGATGCCGCAGGAGGGCATCTTCACCGCCGGCCCCCTGTTCGACCACGCGTCCGTGGTCACCTCCCCCGACGGCCTGCCCGAGCTGGTCGACGCGCTGTCCGCCGGGCTGGCCCGGCCCACCGGGTTCACGGCGCACATCAGCCTGACCCTGCCCGCGCAGTGCGGCCCCGCCACCCGGGTCCACCCGCCTGCCCGCGCCGCACCGACCACTGTGGACGGTGCCGCGGAGCACGCGGCGGCGGCCTTCGAGCTGCTGCGCGACCAGCCGTGGGTGCTCTGGGTGGGCGCCGGCGCGCGGCACCTGGCCGGCCCCGTACGCCGGCTGGCCCGGGCCGCGAGCGTACCGGTGATGGCCACCCCGCGCGGCAAGGGCATCCTCGCCGAGAACGACCCCGCGTACCTCGGCGTCACCGGGTTCGCCGGCCACCAGTCCGTGCTCGCCCACCTGGAGCGCAACCGGCCCGAGTACACCCTCGTCGTCGGTACCGCCCTGGGCGACGCGGCATGCGGCTACCACCCCGGGTACGCGCCCGCCGTCGCGTTCCTCCACGTCGACCTGGACCCGTCGGTACCCGGCCAGGCATACCCCGCCGTCAAAACCGTACCCGTACCCGCCGAAGCCGGCGCCTTCTGCACCCGCCTGGCCGGGCTGTTCGAGGCCGAGCCACCCCGGGTACCCGCCGCGCCCGGCGCCCGGCCGTTCGCCGGTACCACCCCCGCCGGCCGCGGTGACCGGATCCATCCCGGCCGGCTGATGGACGCCGTCCAGCGCGTGTTCGTCGACAGTGGACACCTCGTCATGGCCGAGACCGGCAACCCGCTCGCCTGGGCCATCAACCGGCTCCGGTTCCGCGACCCGATGCAGTGGCGGGCGCCCTCCGGGCTCGTCGGCTCGATGGGCCACTTCACCACCGGCGTCGTCGGCGCCGCTCTGGCCTCGTCCCGCAAGGCGGTCGCTCTCGTCGGCGACGGCTCGATGCTGATGCTCAACGAGGTCAGCACCGCCGTGGCCACCGGCGCGCCCGCGGTCTGGGTGGTCTTCAACGACGCCTGCTACAACATGTGCGCGCAGGGCGTCGACGTCCTCGGACTGACCAATGTGGACTGCTCGCTGCCGCCCACCGACTTTGCCGCGTACGCCCGCGCGCTCGGCGCGGCCGGCATCACCGTACGCCGTACCGACGAACTGGCCGGCTCGCTGGCCGCCGCGCTGCGCTCGACCGGACCCGTCGTCGTGGACGTCCACGTCGACCCGCAGGTGGGCGCGCCGACCGCGGGCCGCAATGCCGGGCTGCTGCGCGACAGTGCGGCCCGCGTACCGGCCTGACCGCTACCTGCCCGGTGGCGGATCGGCCCGCTGCGCCAGTTGCAGCGCCTGCGCCGGGAACCACTGCCCCGCCGCCGGGTCGACCATCCCCCACAGTGGATCGAAGTGCTGCTGCGCGCTGCCGGTCAGCTGCCACGGGTTGTAGGCGGTGTAGTCCCAGGCACGCGCCCCGCCCGCGATGTCGCAGGACCCGTCCGACTCCCCCGGAATCTTCACCCACAGGTACGCGTCCAGCAGCGCCACCCCGGTACGCGCGGTCGGCCGCAGCCCCACGCCCGCACCCGGCGGGTTGCACCAGCTACCACCGGCCAGGCTCGACACCACACCGGCCGGCTGGTTGAACGGCGCCTTCGCGTACCCCGTCATGTCGTTCGGCCCCTGCCCGTTGCGGCTGGTATCAACGACAAAGTGGACGGTCGGCACGGCGGTACCGAGGTTGTTCGCGTACCACTGGTCGGTGAGCCCCCAGGTGCTGAAGTCGTTCGGGTTCGCCGGGAAGTACTGGCTGCCGCACCAGCCGTAGTGGCCGAGCCGCCAGCCGCCGTCGGCCGGGTTGTTCGCGAACGCGATGCAGCTGGAGATCCAGGTACCGAACTTCTGCTGCCGCGGCGTGGTCTGGTAGTTCGACACGTCCAGGAAGAAGCCCTGCGCCCGCTGCACGCCGGCCTTGACCAGCCGGTCCGCCGCGTCGCCCGCCCCGAGCCAGGCACTGTGCGTGCCGTCCAGGTACACGCTGGTCCCCGGCTGCCGCTCCAGCCGGTCCACGGCGCCGTTCAGCGCCGCGTACCGCTCCGCCGGCGACGCACCCGGCTGCGGGTTACCGGTCTGGTCGGCCGGCTTGCACCACTCCGCGTTGCCGTTGATGTCAGAGTTGAACGGGATGATCCCGAGGCTGTCCGGTTCGAGCAGGACGATCGCGCGCTGCCGGCCGATCCCCCGCGCGAACCCGTCGATCCACGCCAGGTACGCCGCGGTGTCCAGGGCACCACCCGCCGAGTACTGCGCGCAGTCACGGAACGGGATGTCGTACGCGACGAGCACCGGCACGGTACCCCGCCGCGCGGCGTCGGTCACCGTCCGGCGTACGCCCGCCCGTACCTCGTCCGGGGTACCGCTGGTGAACCAGGCCGCCTGCGGCGTGGTGACCATCCGGCTCAGTAGCGCGGCGTCACGGAACTGGTGCGCCCTGGCGAGCGAGGCGATCTGGGTGAGCGCACCCGGGTTCGGGGGCGGCGTGTAGAACCGGCTGGACGCCGGGAACCGGTGCGCCTGCGCGGACGCGAGGGAACTGGCCCCCGTGGCGAGGACCAGCACCCCGGCGGTACCGAGTGCGATGAGGCAGCGGCGCAGGGACGTACGGGACATACGCTTCTCCTTGCGGTATCGGGATGCCGACCGCAGCGTTCGTCCACCTGGAGCAGCATGTCAAGCGCGGGTACGCCCACCGCACCGGCTCCGCCGCCGTACCGTCACTTCTTTCACTTCCGCTGGTCCCCGCACCTTGAAACTTCCGGTCCGCGAGATCGCCGGCGGGCGGGGTTTGTAGGGTGGGTACATGAATGATCGCCCGTTGACCCTGATGGCCGTGCATGCCCACCCCGACGACGAGGCCATCGGTACCGGCGGCGTGCTCGCCAGGTACGCGGCGGAGGGCGTACGCACGGTCCTGGTCACCTGCACCGACGGTCGCTGCGGCGACGGCCCCGACGGCGTGAAGCCGGGCGAACCGGGCCACGACCCGGACGCGGTCGTACAGATGCGCCTCAAGGAGCTTGAGGCGAGTTGCGCGGCCCTGAAGGTGGCCCACCTCGAACTGCTCGGCTACGCCGACTCCGGCATGATGGGCTGGGACAACAACCACTCCGCCGGCTCCTTCTGGACGACACCGGTACCCGAGGCCGCGGACCGCCTCGCCGACCTGATGCGCCGGTACCAGCCGGACGTGGTCGTGACGTACGACGAGAACGGCTTCTACGGCCACCCCGACCACATCCAGGCACACCGCGTCACGATGGCCGCCGCCGCCGCCACGAGCATCCCGAAGAAGGTGTACTGGACGACCGCTCCCCGCTCCCGGATGGCGGAGTTCGGCAAGGTCCTGCGCGAGTTCGGGGTCGAATGGGAGGGCCCGGGCGACGAGCCGGGTCTGCCGCCGGACATCGGGCTGCCCGACGACGAGATCACCACGTGGGTGGACGTGACCGCGTTCGGCGAGCAGAAGTTCGACTCGCTCGCGGCACACGCGAGCCAGAGCGAGAACATTCTGTTCCTGCGGCTGGGCAAGGACCGCTTCACCCAGTTGATGGGCATCGAGCCGTTCCTGCGCGTGTACGACGCTACCGGCGCCGAGGTACCCGAAACCGACCTGTTCGCCGGCCTGCGCTAGGGACACGGAAACGTGTTCCCGCTACAGAGCCAGCAGGCGACGCAATCCATGGTCAACTTGGTTCGCAAGACCAGCTGGGATCCGACCGTGCCGGTGTCCGAATGCCGCCCGCTGAGCGAACCGGATTCGCGACAGATCAATCGTTCCGCCACCCGCGAGATCGGCGGGTAGAGGAAGAAGGATGCCTGGTACATCACCGTCGGCGCGGTCATGGATCAGCACGATCACCGGGTACGCCTGACTGTACGTCGTGGCGCTCACTACGAGGACTCGCACCCGCCGGCTACCGAGCGCATAGTCGACCACATCACCGCGGGCGAGCCCCGTGCTCCGAGCTACCACGCGGTGTCGAACTCCGCGAGAGCGGCCGCGTCCTCGCCTGACAGGGATGCGTGCCACGCCGCTGCGGCCGCGACGCGGCGCCGGTCAAGATACTCGCGGATCGCTTCGGCGACGATGGCGGAGCGGTTGCCGCCAGCCACTGCGGCGCTCAGGTCCTCGCTGAGGTCGTCATCGAGCGTGACCGAAATACTCACCGTCATGCCGCGACACTATCAGACACGTTGGCACTAGTAGGATCGGTGATGCTATTAGTTATCCTATCCGGACTCATGTCGAGCCCTCGCATACGGTCGGCTACCTACGTGTCACCGTTTCTCAGCCGGGTACCGGCAGGCGGAGGCGCTCCAGTTTGCCTTCGGCCGCTACCACCACATTCTCTTGCAGTACGCAGAACCCCGGGAACCCGTCCACCCGGAACGCTCGTACCACCGCCCCGTCCCCGGGCTCCACCACGACCCTCGCGATCGGCGCCATGCTCGCCGCCACCGGGCTACCCGGGTTCGGCGAGACCACCACGACGAGCACCTGGTCCCGACCGCCCGGAAACACCGACGCGTGCCGGGCGAACTGCGGTGCGAGTTCCCGGCAGGTACCGCACCCTTCGGCGAAGAAACCGACGAGGGTACGCCCGACGAAGTCCTCTATGGACAGTCGGTGGCCATCGGTGGTGACCGCCGTGAACGACCCGACCTTGGTACCGACACCAGGCAGGGGCGGCGGGTCGGAAGGAGCGGCAGGACGGTCCAACCGGGCTGCCAGCGCGTCGACCCGGCGTACCAGTACCAGCAGGATGAGCAGGTTGAGCAGCCCGAGCCCGCTCAGGGTGACCGTGGTGACCGGCGTCATGACTACCTCACTTTCCACTGTGGAGTGATCCCGACTGGACCGTGACGGCGGTGAGCGCCAGTCCCAGGATGGCGGCCTGCGCGACACTCAGCGGGGACGATGCCACCCGACCCAGCGAGGAGGCGGCAACGCACGCGCTGGCGAGTATCAGGTTGCGCACCACCTCGGTCACGCCCATGGGTCGGGTGGTGGCGCCCAGGCACCGGCACGCGACCCGTATCCCACGGGCCCGCAGCCAGGTGATGACGAGCGCGAAGCCTGCCATGGTAAGCGCGCCGAGGAGCAGACCAACGTCCGCAGTGGACGGAAGCGCCACCAGTACCACGATGGAGCTTTCCACGGTGACCAGGCCCAGGGCACCGGGAAGGGGTGGGAGCCCCAGGCTACCGACCCAGCGGACGAGTTCGGTCCACGTTCGTAGCTTGCCGTACAGGGAGACGAGCAGGACCGTCCCCAGCCAGATCCGCGCGACATCCACCACATACGAGGTCATGGTTCGGCCCGGCCACCGAGATTGTCGGCGAGGAACCTCTCGGCGGTGTGGTAGAAGGTACTGACGTTGGCGGGCTTGGCGAAGCCGTGTCCCTCGTCGGGGAACATCAGGTACGTGTACGGGGTGCCGTTGTTCTGCAAGGCGGTGACCATCTGCTCTGCCTCGCTGATGGGTACCCGCGGATCGTTGCGCCCGTACGCGAGGAGTACCGGTACCCGGATGTCACCGGCGCGCGAGAGCGGGGAACGCGACCACAGGAACTCGGGCTCGGTGTCCGGATCGCCGACCCGCATGCGCAGCGCCGCCCCGTTCGGCTTCCAGTACCCGGGCACCGAGGTGATGAATGTGCCCAGGTTCACCGGGGCGGCTACCGCGACCGCGCAACGGAACACCTCGGGTGTGAAGGAGGCGCCGACGAGAGCCGCGTAGCCACCGTACGAGGTGCCGAAGATGGCGAGCCGGTCGGGGTCGGCGTACCCCTGGGAGATCGTCCAACCGAGCGCATCCATCAGGTCGTCCTGCATCCGCCCGCCCCATTCGCGGTCCCCGGCAAGGGTGAAGTCCCGCCCGTACCCGGTGGAGCCGCGGTAGTTGACCTCCAGGCACAGGTACCCGCGGTTCGCGAGCCACTGCGGTACCGCGCGCAGCCCCCACCGGTGGCGGTCCCACGGTCCACCGTGGACGTGCAGTACGGTCGGCAGGTTGAGCCGCGCCCCGTCCGGAAACGTCAGGTACCCGTGCAGCCCCAACCCGTCGCGTGCGGGGAACCGGACGGGGTTCATCCGGGCCAGCCGGTACCCGCCCAGCGCCGGCTGGTGGCTGAACAGCGGTGAGACGGTACCGGCGGTGCGCTCGTAGATGCCGTACCCGGTCGGCCCATCGTCCACATTGTCCTGTACCAGCCAGCGCCGGTTGCCGAGGTCCCGCCCGAGTACGCTCACGTCCCCGCGGCTGGCCTTGCGTACCGAGGCCACGTCGGCGGCGGTGTCGGGGGTGAGCGCGACGAGTTCGGTGCGGTCCCGCTCCACGGTCACCAGGTCGACCTGGCCGGTCAGCGGGTGCGTGTTCGCCGACACCACGTCGTGCCCCCGGTCGCCGTAGCACACCGCAAGCTCACCGGTCACTGTGGACAGTCGCAGCAGCCGTACCGTCTGGGCGCCCACCGGGGACAGCAGGAGCAGCCCGTCATCGTCGCCCGCGAAGCCGAGCAGGCTGGTGTCGCCGCTGTCGTCGTACCCGACCGTCAACGCGTCCCGCCACGGCGCGCCCTCGTCGTCGCGGACCTTCACGGTCACGCCACCGTCCGGGTTGCGCACCTGTGCCGCCCGTACCCGCAGGCGCGAGTCGGCCAGCCAGCCGGTCAGTCCGGGTTCGGTGTCGACGAGTTCGTACTCGCCGGTCTCCAGGTGTACCCGGTACAGGTCGTTGCGCATCCGGTCGCGCAGGTTCATCTCGACCAGCACCCGGTCCGGTACCCGCTGGTGCAGCCCGACGACGTGTGCCCGTACCCCCGGAATGGGCGTGAGGTCGCGCAGTTCGCCGGTGCCGAGGTCCACGGTGACCAGGTGGCGTTTCTCGTCCCCGTCGCGGTCCGGCAGGTACAGCAGGTGCCGGCCGTCGCGCGCCCAGATGTACTCGGAGATGGGTGTGCCGTGCAGGTCGGTCAGCGGGTGGAAGTCCCGCTCGGCCAGGCTGCCGAGCCACACATGGAGGCCGGTGCGGTACGGCGCGAGGTAGGCGACGTGTGTGCCGGACGGCGACAGCGTAGGGTACGCGACGGCGGGTTCGCCGAACAGCACCCGGGCCGGGATCAGCGGTGGCGGTGTCACGCTACTCCTTCGGTGGGCAGGTCCACATATGCCGAGGCTTGGGTGTGGAACAGGTGGGCGTACTGCCCGCCGCGCGCCACGAGTTCGCGGTGGCCGCCCGCCTCGGTCAGCCGACCATCGACGAACAGCAGAATCCGGTCGGCCTGGCGGACGGTGGAAAAGCGGTGAGAGACATAGATGGTGGTACGCCCCTCAGCGAGCTGGCGGAGCCTCGCGAACAACTCGTACTCACTGGCCGGGTCGAGTGCGGCGGTCGGTTCGTCGAGCAGTACCACCGGTGCGTCCCGGATGAACGCCCGGCTCAGCGCCACCTTCTGCCATTCCCCGCCGGACAGTTCCACCCCCCGGTCGAACCAGGTACCCAGTGGTGTGTCGTACCCGCGCGGCAGTCCGCTGATCAGCGGGTGCGCGCCGCCGCGCCGGGCCGCCGTCTCGATGGCCTGCCGGTCGTCCATCCGGCGGTAGCTGCCCAGCGCGATGTTCTCCGATGCGGTCGCCTGGTAGGTCACGTAGTCCTGGAAGGTGGCCGCGAACCGCTCGTGCAGTTCTTCGGGGTCCAGGTCGCGCAGGTCCACGCCGTCGAGCAGGATCCGGCCCTCGTCGGGGTCGTACAGCCGGCAGGCGAGTTTGACCAGTGTGGACTTTCCCGCTCCGTTACGCCCGACCACGGCCACGGTACTGCCGGCCTCGATCTCGAAGCTCACCTCGCGCAGCGCCGGCTCGGCCCCGCCCGGGTACCGGAACGTCACCTTGTCGAAGACGAGCCGGCCGCGCACCGGGGTGGGTACCGGGGTGGGCCGGGCGGGCGCGGTGATGGCCGGCCGTACCGCGAGCATCCGGTACAGGGTGCGCAGGTACAGGCTGTTCTCGTAGAGCCCGGTCAGTTCCCGGAAGAGGGTCTGTACACAGGTCTGCAGAGCGGCGGCGGCCGCCGCGTACATGACCAGGTCGCCGAGGGTGAGCTGACCGTCGACGGTACGCAGCGCGAGGTACAGGTAGCTGCCGGCGCCGACCAGCGCGGTGAGCGAGCCGAGCGCGGTGGTGACGCCGCTGCGGGCCGCGGCCTGCCGCCGGCGGCGGCGGTAGTACACCATGCCGAGGCCGCGGAAGCGGTCCACGAGGTACCGGCCGAGCCCGAACAGCTTGACTTCCTTGGCGTACCGGTCGGTGGTGACCAGGGTGCTGATGTACCGCATACGGCGCCGGATCGGCGAGGACCACATCGAGATCATGAAGCTGGCCTTGCCGTACCGCGAGTCGGCGAGAAAGGCCGGTACCGGAGCCAGCAGGGTGGCCAGCGCGACCCACGGGCTCAGCGCGGCGAGCAGCGCCACAACGCTGCCGAAGGTGATCGCGCTCTGCAACCCGCCGTACAGGTTGCCGATCATCGCCACCGGCCGGCTCGCCGCCTCCTCCTGCGCCTGGCGGATCAGGTCGTAGGAGTCGGCGTTCTCGAAGAAGGCGAGCTCCAGTTCGCTGGCGTGGCTCATCACGCGGAGCTGGACGTCCTGCGTGACCCGCTCCTGCAGCAGCTCGGTCGCGAGGTTGCGGCCGGCACCGGTGACCGCGTTGGCCAGCAGCAGCACCACCTGCAGCGCGACCGCCAGGAGTACCGCGCCAACCGCCGTGGTGTGTACCGCGATCCCGGCGACCGGACCGAACACCACGTGGTCCGGCCGGTGCGCCGCGCGCAGGTCGGCCGCCGTGGTCACCGCGTTGATGAGCAGTCGCGCGGCCGCGGCAGTACCCGCCGGTACCAACCCGGCCAGGGTACTGGTGACCGCGAGCGCGACGGTGAGCGCCGGACTGGCCCGCCAGACGAGGGCCAGAACGCGCGGTACCCCCGACAGAGCTCCAGCGATCGACCGCACCGCCCGCCGCAGTCGGGTGGTGAGACTGCCCCGGGGCGGTTGTGGTTCCCCGGATCCGGCGGCCTCGGGGGCGCCGCTGAACCCGCTGGCCGGATCGTTGGTGGCGGCGGCCTTCACGTAGAACAGCGGCATGGCACTCGATTCGTCGGGCTGGCGGGTAGCACGTGGGTGCCGGGCGGAGCCGGCGCCCGTCGGCACCGGCTCCCAGCGGTCAGGCGCGGCTCACGCCGAGGTGAGGAACCCCTCCCGCAACAACTGGCGGATCAGCACGAGCCGCCCCTCGTCGTCGAGCTGGCCCGGGATCTCCGCGCCCACGAAGTCGTTGACCTTCGCGATGAACGCGAACTCGTCCTCGACGTACTCCGGCAGATCGATCACCTTGCCGTGGAACTCGATGTGGATCTGCTCATCGTCAGAGGTGAGCCGGTACTGCAGGTCGGGCCGGCGACGCAGCCGCGTGGTGAGCCCCACCGACGGCAGCCGCTGCAGGTCGAGCAGGTGCCCGCCGAGCGTCGGGTGCCGGCGTTGCAGCATCCGGCTGGCCGCTTGGTCGATCGCCTCGGCGGCGTGCGCACCCGCAGCGGCGATACCGAACAGCTCCCGCAGCCAGGTTGCGGATGCCTCGCGTACCTCCTCGCTCGTGACGAACCCGATCGGTACCGACTCCCGGAACCGGGTATCCCGCGCGAAGACCTGCTCCATCGCGGAGCGTACGACGGTCGCCCACACCATCGGATTGATACCGATGGTCAGGTGCAGGGACGCGGCTTCGTTGGCGCGCGCGGCGTGCACCGTGCCCCGGGGCAGGTACGCGAGATCCCCCGGTCGCAGCTCGAACTCCTGTATCGGCTCCCCGGCGCCCTCCGCCGGCATCACGTAGTGCTGGCTGGTCAGCGGCAGCCGGGTCTGGGTCGGGTAGTACGTCCAGTGCTTGGTACCGAACAGGTGCAGGACAAGTACGTCGTGTGTGTCGTGATGCGGGGTCAGCCCGCGGGTACCGGGTGGGGTCAGGTACACGTTGGCGTGGATACCGGCACTGAGCTCCGAGGCGAGGGTACGGCACAGCCGGCTCAGCGGGGGCCACCGCTCGTTGAGGAACATCAGGTTCACCGTGGCGCCCGAGCGGTACCGGTCGAACAGCGCCTCGACCCCGTTGATCCGGCCCTCGACGGTACCGGGCAGCAACTCGTTGAGGGTCGTCTCCTCGCCATCGGCCACCAGCCGCAGCTCGTGGTCGTTGAGGCTGGAGTTGGCGAGCACGTGGTCCACGTCCTCGAGGGTGAGGATCTCCTTGTAGTACTCGGGCTGGTTCCGCTGGATCAGCAGGGGCTGCTTCTCCCAGTACTCCGAAACGAACGTGGCGACGGTGACCGGCGCGAGCAGGTGGTCGAGCGCCGCGGGGAGCCGCCCCACGGGGCGGCTCTCCTCTGTGCGGTTGGTCATCGGCTCGGCCATCAGTAGCAGGCGTCTTCCGGGTCGGAGTTGCACCGTCCACGGACGCGGCAGGAGTCGGTCGGGTCCGGGTTGCAGATGAGGAACTTCGCCGGGTCGGTCGGGTCGCTGTCGCTGATGTTGTACTGTGCGTCGGGCAGCGCAGACCGCACCTTCACCTGCTTGGGATCAAGTGTCTTCTTCAACGGACGTTCCTTTCCATCATCGGGTACTGCCGTGTCCGGAGCGGGCGAACGGAGTACACGTGCGGGAAGCAGCGTCCGGCCACGGTTGCGCCTGCCGGGCCGAGCTGCCGTCCGGCCGTGACGCCCGCAAATGGCACCCCGCTGCGGCTCGCATCCGGACTGAGAGAAGCGTCAGCCACCGGCGTACCTGCGGGCAAGGAAGTCGATATTCAGCAAGTTGCGCGGCAACTTGTGGACACGGTCACGTGGTAGCCAGCGCCTGTACCGGCGCGAGACGTGCGGCCCGTACCGCGGGGTACAGGCCGGCGAGCGCACCGACCGCGGTCGCCGCCAGCGCCCCGGCGCCCAACGCGGTCACCGGGAGTACCAGCGGCCAGCCCCGGGTACTCGCGTAGCCGAGGGTGATGCCGGTACCGGTCACCACCCCGAGCACGCCACCGAGCAGTGCCACCATGACCGACTCGACGAAGAACTGGGTACGGATCTGTCCCCCGCTCGCACCCAGCGCGCGCCGCAGCCCGATCTCCGATCGCCGTTCCAGCACCGAGATGACCATCGTGTTCGCCACGCCGATCCCGCCGACCAGCAGGGCCACCAGCCCGAGACCGAGGAACAGCCCGTTGAAGGTGGACTTCGCCGCGAGTTGGGCGGTGAGCGCGTCGGACGGGCGGCTCACCTGGACGCTCTGCGGGCTCTGCGGGTTGACCGTGGCCGCCAGCAGGTTCCAGACCTGTTGTACCTCGTCGTCGGCGGTGCGCAGGTACACCGTTGTCGGGTGGCCGTCGAAGCCGAGCAGGTTCTGCGCGGCGGCCCAACCCACCAGTACGGCCCGGTCGATCTCGGGCGCGAGCGGCAGCGGGTCCAACACCCCCACCACACTGAACCAGTACCCGCCCAGGTAGAGCTGGTCGCCGACGCGGGTACCGAGGCGCTGGGCGGCGACCGCGCCGAGCACCGCCGCCGGGTACCGGGCGGTGGCGTCGTTGAGGAACGCACCCCGGCGTACCGTGCCGCTGAGGGTACCGAGCAGATCCAGGCGGGTCGCGAGTACCGCGATCCCGTTGGTCTCCTCGCTCGGGACCTGGTCGGTACGCCGTACCGTCGCGTGGTTCACCGCACCGACCGCGCTGACCGACCGTACCGACGGGATGCGGCGTACCATGCCCGGCGCGTCGTTGGACAGCGGTGTGGGCGTACCGAAGAAGTCGGTGCCGGTGTGCGCGGTGAGCAGGTTGGTACCGAGCCGCTGGATCTGGTCGAGCAGTTGCTGCTCGCTGGTACGCGTCACGCCGAGCACGGTAACCATGGCGGCGATTCCGATAGCGATCCCGAGCGCGGACAGCGCCGCGCGCAGCGGGCGGCCGCGCTGCCCGGCGACCGCGACCGAGATGATGTCGCGCACCGGCAGCGATCGCCAGCCGGGCAAGGGTCGAGGTGGCATCACATGGCTCCGTCGTACCGGATGCGGCCGTCGAAGATCTCGACGCGCCGCGGCAGGCTCGCCGCGATGCCGAGGTCGTGGGTGACCAGGACCACGGCGGTACCGTCCCGGCTCAGCTCGCGCAGCAGCGCCATCACCTCCGCGCCCGACCGCGAATCCAGGTTCCCGGTCGGTTCGTCGGCGAGTACGAGCACCGGACGCGCGACCAGTGCGCGGGCCACCGCGACGCGTTGCTGCTCGCCGCCCGAGAGCTGGTTCGGCCGGTGGTACACGCGGTGGGCCAGCCCCACCCGGGCGAGCGCGTCGCTGGCCCGCCGGTACCGTTCCCGCGCCGGTACCCGTTGGTACAGCAGGCCGCTGGCCACGTTGTCCAGCGCGGTGAGGTGACCGGTGAGGAAGAACTGCTGGAACACGAACCCGATCCAGTGCGCCCGTACCGCCGAGATCTGCCGGTCGTTCAGGCGGGACAGGTCGTGCCCGAAGATCCGTACGGCACCCCGATCCGGCCGGTCCAGCGCGCCCATCAGGTGCAGCAGCGTGGACTTGCCCGAACCCGACGGGCCGACCACCGCGAGCAACTCGCCCGCCGCCACGGTGACGCTCACCCCGTGCAACACGTGCACCCCGCCCGGGTACACACGGTCCACTGTGGACACTTCGAGTACGGGCGTCATCCGGCCGGTACCTCCACCCGGTCCCCGGCGGCCAGCCCGCCCCCGTTGACCTCCACCCTGCCGTCGGCGAACAGGCCCAGCGACACCGGTACCCGCCGGCGTACCCCGCCCGCGTCGAGCACCGCCACCGCGTAGGTACCGCCTCCGTTGGCGAGCAGGGCGGCCACCGGTACCGCGAGCACACCCCGGCGTACCGCGCTGGTGAGCCCGACCGTCACCGGCGCCGCGTCCAGCCGGCCCGCCACACCCGGCCGGTCCAGCGTGATGTCCACCGTGATGGTGGCGTTCTGTACCGCCTGACCCACCTGGGCGCCACCGGACGCGGCCGTTGCCGAGTTGGCGACGGTACCCACCGAGGCGATGTGGCCGGTGGTGCTGACCCCGCCGGCCAGCTCGACGGTGACCTGCGCACCCGCCACCGCGAGGTTCTGCTGGTCCACCGGCAGCGGCAGGGTGATCTGCCGCTGGGTACCGGTCGCGGTGAGCACGATCCCCGTGGCGGGCAGGCCCAGGGTCGCCGAGATCGCGCTGACCCGGATCGGCCCGGGAGCGATCACCACCTCGCCCGGCGCTACCGTCGAGGAGCCGTCGGTACGGCCGTGGTCCCGCCACCACCGGTGTACCGCGTTCGAGGTGCCGGTACCGAAGTGACCGTCCTGCGGCATGTGGTACCCGAGCGCGTTCAGGTTGACCTGCAACTCGCGGACATCCTCGCCGGTAAGGCCGGACTCCAGCGCGCGCCACAGTGGCATGGTGCCGTAGAACACCGGTACCCACTGGTTGCCGCTGCGGTAGACCGGCTGCCCGCGGCCGATCACCGCACCGAGCGCGGGCAGCCAGGTCACCACGCCGCTGCGAGCGGGTACGGCGTAGGAGCCGGCGTACCCGAGCGTGCCGTCCACCCGGACCCGGTCAACCAGGTCGGTGCGCTCGACCGGTACCGTCGTCGTGTTCTGGTCTGCGACCGGTGTGGCCCGGGGTGACAGGCGCAGCTCAGCCACGCCGGCCACAGTGCCCGCGGTCACCGCAACCCCGGCCAGCAGCCACAGAACGCCGCGGCGGCGACCCCGGTAGCCGTGGCCCGGCGGCTGCTCGCCGGCCGGG
>DATEJJ010000142.1:0-8646 GCA_035278125.1 Rugosimonospora sp. | reverse complement strand
GCACTCGACCGTCCACACGCACACCGTGCACATCTACGAGAAGTGTGGCGTATCCACCCGTGCGGGGCTGGCCATGTTCGCGATGCGGCACGGCCTGGCGGACAGGATCGATTGAACAATCGATGCCCCGGCCGCACGGCCGCTGCCTACGGTGAGCCCACCAGGAACCGACCGGCACAGGAGGCCACCAATGACCACCCAGACGACTGCCGACACCGATATCGCCGCCGTGCGCGCCGGCTTCGAGGCGCTCGCGCGCGGCGACCTCGCCGCGTTCACCGACGGGTTCCACCCCGACGCCACGTGGAACCACCGCAACGAGGACCGCTTCGGCGGCGTCCACCACGGCAGCGACGGGATCGTCGCGTTCGTCACCGAGTCGATGCAGCTGACCGCGGGTACGCTGCGGCCGCTCCCCACCAACTTCCTCGCCGACGGCCAGGGGCGCGTCTCGGTGCTGGTCCACATCACCGCCTCGCGCCCGGACGGCCGCAGCTTCGACGACCGCCAGGTGCTGGTCTTCACCCTGGACGGCGAACGCGTGCGCAGCGTCGACCAGTACGTCGGCGAACCCCGCGCGGTGAGCGCCTTCTGGGACTAGACGGGCCAGTCGCCGGGCGCACCGAGCTGGTACGTGGTGTGGGTCCGGTCGCTGCTGCGGATCGTGTACCAGGTGCCGGTGCCCGGCCGCCAGAAAGCCAGGTCCGCGCGGCCGTCGCCGTCGTAGTCGCCCGGGGTGGGGATGTCGCCCGGGCGGCCGAAGGTGCGGCCGTAGCCGGGGCCGGTGGAGCTGCGGTCGATCATCCAGGCGTTCCCGTGGTACCCGGCCAGCTGCGGGCGTACCACGGCGTAGTCGGTGCGCCCGTCGCCGTCGTAGTCGGCGGGTACCGGGATGTCGCCGCCGGCTCCGAGGCTCCGCGTCACCTGTACGCCGTCGGAGCTGCGCAGCACGTACCAGGTGCCGTTGCCGGGCCGCCACACGGCCAGGTCGGTGCGCCCGTCCCCGTCGTAGTCGCCCGGGACCGGGATGTCCCCGGCGAGCCCGAACCGCTGCACCGTCCGGCTGTGGGTGGTGCTGTCGACGACCCGCCAGGTGCCGTCGGTGGGCCGCCACACGGCCAGGTCGGTGCGCCCGTCGCCGTCGTAGTCCCCGGGCACCGGGATGTCGCCGGGCGAGCCGAACTGGCGGTAGATCCGGTGGTGCAGCGCGCTGCCGAGGATGTGCCAGGTGCCGTTGGAGGGGCGCCAGACACCCAGGTCGGCGCGCCGGTCACCGTCGAAGTCGCCGGTGACGGGGGTGTCGCCGAAGAGGCCCAGGCGCACCGTGACCATGAGCCGGTTGGAGCTGCGCAGCACGTACCAGGTGGCGGTGCCGGGCCGCCACACGGCCAGGTCCGCCCGGCCGTCGCCGTCGAAGTCCAGGGCCCGGAAGACCATGCCGTCCGGGCGCACCGCGAGCGCCCCCGCCGGGGACCGGGCCGGCGCCTGGGGGGAGCCGCCGCTCGCGCGGGCCGGCGTCGTGGGCGCCTGCATCAGTCCGGTGGCCACCATCGCCAGGCACAGCGCCGGTACCGCACTCACTCTCGCCAAGACACACCCCCACCGTCCCGATGCTTCCTGAGGTGTTATAGCAAAATGGGGCATACATGGGCTAAAAACGCGCCGGCAAAGCTGAAAGCTCAGAACACGTCCGCCTGCCACGGTTCGGGTCCGCCGCGCAGCATCCGGTCTATCCGCGCGGCGGCTCCCGGACACTCCTCGCGGACCAGACCCGCGGCCACCAGTCGCGGCAGCGCCTCGCCACCGAGGTACAGCGAGCCGAGCACACCGGCGGCGAGTACCAGCGCCGGTCGCTCCACTGTGGACACGCAATCGCCGGTACCGTCCCCGTGGACGTCTACCACCTGGTCCAGGCCGCCGACAACCTGGTCGAGCTGACCGGCGCCGCACTCGCGATGTCCAAGTACTTCCGGGGCGGCCAGGAGCTGTCCGGCGGCGAGTGGCAGCGCATGGCCATTGCCCGCGGGCTGTTCCGCGCGGCGCCGCTGCTGATCTGGGACGAGCCGACCGCGCCGCTGGACGCGAGAGCGGAGTTTCGCGGTGTACGAGTCGCTGCGCCTGCTCGCCGCCGGCCGCACGGTCATCCTGATCACGCACCGGCTGGCGAGCGTGCGCAACTGCGACCGCATCGTCCTGCTGCACCGGGGCGAGGTGGCCGAGCAGGGTACGCACGGCGAGCTGATCGACCGCGCCGGCCGGTACGCCGAGCTGTACGCCCTCCAGGAGCGCATGTTCGCCGGACGTGAGGCCGGCCGGGGCCCGGTTTGTGCCGGCGGTGTGGCTGACGCGGTCACGCGGGTGGATGAGCCGCGGGTCAGCGTGCGACCCGGAGGTGGCAGCTGACCCGCGGGCCCGATCTACGCGACCGTGAGAGTGATCTTGGCGCCCTTGTTGGTGGTGCAGTGGTACGTGCCGTCGCCGTTGAACTTCAGGGTCCCGGTTTCGCCCTTGTTCACGGTGATGCTGGCGGGAGCGGGGCCGGTGCAGGTCAGCGCCTGGTTCTCGTCGGTCTTGTTGACGATGGTCAGGGCGTCACCGGTGACGTCCGCGGTGGCGACGGAGAACGCGTAGTGGTCGGCACCGGACTGTCGGGTCTCCACGATCGAGACGGATGAGGGGGCTGCCGCAGTCGCCATCCCGCCGGTGGCGGCGCCTCCGCCTCCTGAGCCACTGGCTGGCGTCGTGCCGGATCCGGAGCCGCATGCGGCGGCGAGGGACAGGGCCATCGCCGCGGTGGCGGTGCCGACGAGTATCCGTACCGTGGTGAGGGAGTTGGTGCGCAAGGGGTCCTCCTAGTTTTGTTGGTCTGTTTGGGTGATTGATTCGCCTGGGGCCGCGTGGAGCCCGTCCGGAGGAAGCGGAAAGGAAGACGTCGTGATTGGGGTCTGGATTCGACACGCTGCCACAGCGAATGCGGAGTGTCAAAGCCAGCTGGGAACACGCTTGGGGGCAGGTAAGACCGGTATTTCCACCGGCATCCCCTTGTCTACCCAGGGAAATCCGTGCGAGGAAGTTCGTCGGCGAGATGCAAAACTCCCGTTTCTTACGACTGTCTAACGCAGTCTCCTCTTACAACTCGATTACCGCTTGCCGCCGTACCCGGACCGCCGGGGTAATGTCTATTTTTTGTGGTTCGGGCGCTGGCAATCCCTGTGCATCCGCCCGGGCCTGCCTGCGTAGACGTGATCGCCGCGACCAGTTGTTCATGTCTCGTTACCCTGCGTGATCTAATTGTGCAGGTCATCAAGCCTGACTCACCCGACGGTGCGGACGGGTCGGGAGGCCCGGCGAACTCCTGACCGACCGGTCGACCCGCATTGGCTCGGTCGGAATGGTGGCGCCGTGATTTCGGCTTGTGTTCCCCGTCGGGCAGTGGATCATCCGTGCCCATTCATTCGACTGTTTGACGAGCGCCACCACGACAACACTCGCCCCCGGGACCCCGACGATTTGGGCCCGATCCGGTGCGAAGGAGAACAGCATGTCCGCAGCCCCCTCAGCCGACGACGAGTGGTCACGACCCGCGACCCGCGCCACGGTCAGCCGACGCGGCATGCTGCTGGCCACCGCGGGCGGGGCGGTAGGCGCGGCGGCGACGCTGGCCGTGGAGGGCCCCGCCGCCGCCAGCCCCGGTCCGGCGGGTGCCCGGTCGGTGCGCGAGTACTGGCTGTCGGTCGAGTCGTTCTGGCACAACGCCGTCCCCAACGGCCGCGACGCCATGATGGGCACCACCTACCAACCCGGGCAGACCAGCTTCTGGGCGCTGGGATACCGGGCCTACACCCCGGGCTGGGGCCGGCCCCTGCCCGGCGATGACGCCCTCGGGTCCAACACCGGCATCCCCGGACCGACCATCCGCGCCCAGGTCGGCGACACCGTCGTCATCCACCTGCGCAACAACGACAGCCACTACCGGTTCCCGCACTCACTGCACAGCCACGGGTTGCGCTACCACCCCGACTCCGACGGCGCCTACATCGCCGCCCAACCCCACCAGCCCGGCACCGCGATCCCCTACCGCGGCACCTACACCTACACCTACACCGCCACACCGACCTCGGTCGGCACCTGGCCCTACCACGACCACTCGATCCCGCAGGCACTCACACCCAACGGCGACCCCATCATGGAGGTCGGCGCCGAACTCGGCCTGCTCGGCGTCGTGGCCGTCACCGACCCGCACACCTCCCGGGTGGACCGGGAATTCGTGCTGGCCTTCCACGACCTGTACGCCGCCGACATCCCGACCATCACCCAGGACATCGACCTGTTCAACGGGCACGCCTTCCTGGACAACACACCCACGTTCAGCGCCCGGGTCGGTGACCGGGTCCGCTGGCGGGTCATCGCCCTGGGCAAGGAGTTCCACGTCTTCCACCTGCACGGACACCGCTGGTCCGACGGCACCCGGTTCGTCGACTCCCAGATCCTCGGCCCGTCCACCAGCCTCACCATCGAATACACCGAAGACACCCCCGGCGACTGGCTCTACCACTGCCACGTCACCGACCACATGGCCGGCGGAATGGTCGGCCGATACCACGTCACCTGACCCTGACTCATCACGGGTCACGTGGCACCGGACCACGACGAGTACGGCGCCGAACCCTGGGCCGCGCCGCGCCCCGTGCCCAGAGCTTCGACCGTTCGGCGTAGGTCTGGCCGGCGGGCGGTGCCGGGATTCTGCACCGAAGAGACGGCGGGTCTGCAACCTGCGATCGGTACGGTTCCTGCACGACCTGTGATCACGCTGTGTAGTGGGTGGCTCCTGGTTGCCCCCGGCCGAGATTGGGGTGTTGTGGTGGGAATCCGTATGCGTACCCCCGGCGTGCTGGCCGGTGCGGGTGTCCTGGTTTCGCTGCTGGTGGCCGCGCCCGCGGTGGCGGCGCCCAGCCCACCACCGGACGCGACGCCGCAGGTGATGGCGCAGGCCATCATCAAACCCAGCATCGTGTACCTGACCACCACCTGGCGGGGCTGGGTCCGGTTCGCCGACGGCAACCTGCTGTCGGACACCGCCACCGAGGTGTCCACCAGCTGCTCCGGGTTCGTGGCCAACCCCACCGGGTACATCGTGACCGCCGGTCACTGCGTCGATGACCAGACGATGGACGGCGGCAAGGGACTCATCCTGGAGGCCGCGCTCCAGGCGCAGATCGACGCCGGGCGGATCACCGCGGCGCAGGGGCAGGCCCTGCTGCCGGTCGGTCGGGCCAACTGGAAGGTCGAAGGCAAAGACAGCGGGGCGCCACCGGACCGCACCGTGTCGGTCTACCAGACCGTCGCCGCCTCCGGTATCGCCCAGATCCAACCCTTGGCCGCCTCCGTGGTCGACGTCAAGGCGCTGGGCGACGGGGACGTGGCACTGCTCAAGGTCGAGGCACCCAACCCGATGCCGGCGCTGCAGATCGCCCCCGCCGGCGCCGACGACGGCACCGACGTGCTGTCCGCCGGGTACCCCGGTTCGGTCGACGGGGTCACCGACTTCAAACTGGAACCCTCGTTCAAGGACGGCCAGATCTCCAGCCAGCAAACCGTCAACGGGGTACCGTTCACCGAAATCTCGGCGGCCAACAGCCCCGGCATGTCCGGCGGCCCGACCGTGGACATGCAGGGCCGGGTGCTGGGCACCGTGAGTTTCAAGAACAGCGGCGAAACACAGGCATTCAACTTCATCACCGCGACCAGCACCGTGCAGGAACTGCTGTCCCGCAACGCGGTGGCCAACACCCTCACCCCGACCGACCAGGCGTACCGCACCGGGCTGGGCGACTACTTCACCGGCCGGTACCGGGAAGCGGTCACCCAGTTCTCCACCGTGCTGCAATCCGAACCCAACCACCAGCAGGCACAGGTCTACCGGGGCAAGGCACTCGCGCTGGAATCCACCGAACCCACGCCCACCAACGGCTGGGTCCTGGTCGCGGGCCTGGCCGGCGCGGTGCTGGTGGTCGTCCTCGTCGTGGTCCTGGTCCTGCTCCTCGCCATCCGCAGGCGCCGGGCGGGTCCGGTGCTCGCGGGGCCGTACGCGCCGACGTGGCCACCGCCTCCGACCGCACCGATGCCGGCGCTGGGGATGCCGCCAGCACACGTCTCGGCCGTACCGATGTCACCGGGCCCCTACACCACGGCGCCGCTGCCACCACCCACCACGACCCCGCCGCTACCCCCGACCCCGGCACCCGCACCGCCAACGCCGGCGAACCCGTCACCAGGCGCCCCACCCGGCGGCGAAACCAGCACCGCACCACCGCCCACCGTGGTACCGGTTCTCGCGACGGCACCCACCCAGGTCGTGGCCGGCACGTGCTCCGGCTGCGGTAGCCCGTACCAACCGGATGCGGCGTTCTGCTGGAAATGCGGCCGGCCCCTGGCCGGCTGACCGGGTCAGCGAGCGCAGCCGCGGCCGGTTACCTTGGGACCCGTGGCAGGGGCAGTTGATGGTCCCGTCGACCACCTTGTTCGCCGCCACCGCCACCGCCACCGCCATCGCCACCGCGGCGACCGCGCCGGCCAGCCGGGCCCGACGACTGCCCATGGCACCGCTGCGCTCGGCTATGACACCTCCCCTACAAGGACGCCTGAAGGCACGCTGCACCACGCCTCGAACCCGTACACCGTCAAGATGACCACTCGCCGCGTCAGTCGTCAGTAACCGACCCTTACGCCCCACTACGCGCCGCAGTCGCGGCCCGCACCACCGGACGGGGCGGCCTCGCGTAGGGAACACCCACCCGGATCGTCTACGGGGCCTCGATGCGCGCAGATCCTTACCACACGCGCGCCGGACTGGTACCCATGGTGACCACAAGCCTTACCTGTGGATTACAGGTCTCCGGTGCCTGAACCGATCACGCCATCACAGTCCGTACCCGATGTCACCCCGACGCGGGCGGCGCCGGTGACCGCCAGATCGCTGCTGTACCAGGGATCTGGCGTGGTCACCGCACCGATGCCGCCCTCCCCGCCCGCCGGCGGCCCCGCGCCGGTGGTACACCGTGCGGAGCGTTGCCACTGCGGCGGGTAGTCACAGCGAGGTTTGACGATCCCCCAAGGGTGGGAGGACGCTGCCCGGGATACGACACACGAGTGCCGACCACAGCGACCCGCCTCCAGGTCCGGTCGGTGCGGCCACGGAAAGGGCGTGCGATGGCTGGACAGCGGTACTCGCCGGGAGGCTGGCAGGATCCAGGGCGGCACACACCACCGTCGCTCTACGACAGCTCAAGCGCGCAACGGCTGCAGGCCGCACCCCCGCCAGACGCCCGCCGCAGGCTGCGCAAGCCGGTCGGGATCGCCGCCGCGCTGGCCGCGATCGCCGCCGGTGCGGTGACCTACATCGCCATCGGTCACGCCGCCGCGGCACCCAACCCGAACTGCACCCTGATCGTGCCGGCCAACCCGCTGTCCGCCGCCGGACTGGCCACCCCGTACCAACTGGTCGCCACCAACGCGAACAACGGGCCGTGCAACGAGGCCAACGCCAACCAGTCCGCGTTCGTCCAGGGCGCCATCATCGACGCCAACGGGGCGATCACCCTCTACAACCCGCTGGTCATCGACCAGGGCACCCAAGCCGCCGCCACCCCCGCCGCCGCCACCGTGCCCGCCGGATCCACGGTCGGACTGTGGTTCGGGTTCAACGGCACCAACCTCACCCTGAAATCCGCCAAGGGTAAAGGCAACGCCCTGTTCCAGGGGCGTTGCGTCAACGGGCTACGCGGCTCCATCTTCGGCCAGTTCGCCTACTGCAACGCCCCCGCGTTCTTCGCCGCCGCGAACAAGGCCATCGCCGCAGGGCAACTCGCGGTGCCCGCGGTCGGTACCGCCAAAGACGGCAAGCCCTGCCCCACCGTGCGGGACTTCTCCCTGGTCGACCAGGACCAGAGCGACAACGTGGTCACCCACTACCTTGCCAACGCCAACGGGCAGACCGCCCAACCCAACGCCGCCGGCAAGGCCGCCGTCGGCGCCAACGCCGTGGACCTGGCCAACGGCAGCGACAACCGGCTGCTCGACGTGTTCGTGGACCCGACCCTGGGCTGCACCCCGTTCACGGCGCCCGAACAGTCCGCCGACAACACCCCGTCCTCCTCGCTGCCACTCAACGAACTCCAGGCCGCGGCCGGGCAGCAGGCACCCATCGCCCTGGTCCCGCTGACTGACCCGATGACCCTGGTCAACGCCAACCAGAGCACGCGCAAGACCAACCTGTTCCGGGTGGGTGTGGACCAGACACCGATCGGCGCGGCGAACAACGGCAGCGGCGCCACGTACTGCCAGAACCTGTTCACCAACCCCGCCGGTATCCAGCGCGTGTTCAACGCCCAGGCCATCCTGGCCAACGGCACCACACCGGACGCGGCCACCGGCACCAACCTGTTCACCTTCCTCGCCGCCCGCGCCAACGCCAGCTTCACCAACCTCAACTGCGCCAACTTCAACGTCGCCAACCCCATCACCCTGACCCTGGACGGCAACGGCGTCGCGACCGCCGCCACCTTCACCGCCGGGGGTGCTGCCGCAGCCGGCGGCGCCTCCGCCGCGCCCAGCGCCAGTGCGCCTGCCGCACCCGCCGCCGCGTCC
>DATEJJ010000141.1:0-4418 GCA_035278125.1 Rugosimonospora sp. | reverse complement strand
GGCCTGGCGGGTCCGGCCCGCATCCCGGCCGCCGGGCACCCTGAGGCGACCCCACTGCCGCCGGCGCACGTGCTGACCCGCTCCCTGACCGTGGGCGGCGCGCCCGTCGGCGAGCTGCGCATCCGGTTCAACCGCCCGGTCGAGCTGAGCCGGCGGGAGCAGATGCAGCTCTCCGCGTTCGGCGACGCGCTGGCCGGTGCCCTGCACGACGCCGCCGCCCACCAGGCGTTGCAGTCCATGTCCACGAGCAGCTCGCACGAGGCCATGCTCGACTCGTTGACCGGCGTGGCCAACCGGGAGGCGTTGCTCAGCGGCGGCGACGTGGCCCTGGCCGGCCTGGACCGCGAGGCCCCCGTCGCCCTGCTGGTGCTGGACATCAACCACTTCAAGGAAGTCAACGACACGCTGGGCCACGTGGCCGGAGACGACCTGGTACGCATCACCGCCGGCCGGATCAACGGGGCCAGCCTCCCCGGCGACCTGGTCGGCCGGCTCGGCGGGGACGAGTTCGGCCTGCTCATCACGCAACTGCCGGCGGACCGGCCGGAGCCTGCCGGTGGCGCCGACGCCGAGTCCGACGAGCTGGGCCTGGCGGCCGCGCTCGGCCGCGCGCGCGAACTGGCCGATCTGCTGTCCACCCCGACCGAGGTGGCCGGCCTGCAGCTGGCCGTGGAGGCATCGATCGGTGTCGCAGTGGCGCCGGCCGCCGCCTGCGACATGCGGGAGCTGCTGCGCCGCGCCGACATCGCGATGTACCAGGCGAAGCGCCGGGGTGGGGCGGTCGCCTGGTACGACAGCGCCAGCGATGTGGCCAGCACCGACCGGCTCACGCTGCTCGCCGAGCTGCGTGAGGCGCTCGAATCGGACCCGCCGCAGCTGGTCATGGTGCTGCAGCCGGCGGTCGACCTGCGTACCGGCGCGCCGGTCGGGATGGAGGCGCTGGTCCGCTGGCGGCACCCGCGCCGCGGCGAGCTGCCGCCGGAGGAGTTCATCGACGTCCTGCAGAACAGCGAACTGGTCACGCCGTTCACCCGGTACGCGCTCGACCAGGCGCTGCGGGCCGCCGCCCGGTGCGCCGCCGAGGGCTTCCCGGTACCCGTGTCCGTCAACGTGTCGCCGCGCAGCCTGCTGTCCCGCAACCTGCCCAACGAGGTGGGTACCCTGCTCGCCCGGCACCGGGTACCGGCGGAGCGGCTGATCCTGGAGATCACCGAAACCGTGGTGGTACCGGAGTTCAAGGTGGTCACCGAGGTACTGGCCGGGCTGCGCGCGCTCGGCGTACAGCTGGCGGTGGACGACTTCGGCACCGGGTACTCGTCGCTGACCTTCCTGACCCGCATCCACGTGGACGAGGTCAAGGTGGACCACACGTTCGTGAGCCGGATGGTCGAGTCGCCCGAGGCGATGGCGATCGTACGTACCACGGTCGACCTGGCCCGCCAGCTGAACCTGCGGGTGGTCGCCGAGGGCGTGGAGACCGCCGCCCAGAAGCGCGCCCTGGCCGACCTCGGCTGCAACGCCGCTCAGGGCTACCACTTCTGCGCCCCGGTGCCGCCGGAGAAGGTGGTCCCCGCGCTGCAGGCGCTGGCCGGCTCCGCCGGCGGCCGGGTGATCCCGCTCCGCGCCGAGGGCGCCTCCTAGCCCCAGTGCGCCGAGGGCGCTTCCTGAACTAGCCCCAGTGCGCCGGCCGGGTGTACCGCTCCGGCAGCCGGGTCGCGGCGTCGCCGCGGGCCGCGTCCAGCTGGGCCTGCGTCAGGAACAGGCTGCCCCGCAGATCAGCCCCGCCCAGCCGGGCCCCGCGCAGGTCGGCCCCGGTCACGTCGGCCAGGTCCAGGTCCGCGCCGGTCAGGTCGGCCCCGATCAGGTACGCGCCCCGCATGCTCGCGCCCCGCAGGTCGGTACCCCGCAGGTCCGCCCCGCTCAGGTCCGTACCCGCCCGGTCCAGCCTCCGCTCTACCCGCACCCGGGTCAGCTCGCTCGCCTGCCGCAGCAGCACGTTCGCGCCCTGCCGCAGCCCCGCCACGTCGAGTGCCAGCAGGGCGGCCGGCTCCCCACCGGCATGCCGCTCGGTCCGCGCGTACGCCGCGCGCAGGTCCGGGTACAGCGGGCGGGCAGCGGGCAGGGTGAGCGCCTCGCGCAGGTACCAGAGCAGCTCGTGCAGCTGCCGCACGACGGGGAACACCGCGAACATCTCGGACGCGGTCCCGGGTACCTGCCGCCAGTCCCGCCCGCCGTAGGTGACCTGGGCGACGTGCTGCCCGGCCCCGAAGCAGTCGTACACGGTGCAGCCGGTGAAGCCACGCTGCCGCAGGTCGCGGTGGATGCCGCAGCGGAACGCGGTGCCCAGGTTCGGGCACGGCCGTCCGGCCGGCTTGTCGATCGCGAAGTCGGCGGACACGGCGAACGCGGGCGCGACGCAGCACAGCCCGAAACAGCTGCCACAGTCCGCCCGCAGGTTGTCGGACACCGCGACCATTGTTCCAGAGCTGCCTGCATAGCCGACCTGCCACGCGACGCTCTACTACGTGCCGGCCGGTGACTTCGCGCGGCGGGCCGAGGAGGAGGCGGCCGCGCTGACCGCCCCGCCGGACGAGCCGTACCCGTCCTGAGCCCGCATTGGCGTGGCGTGAGAGGGTGGAACCGTGAACCGCCTGGGCGGCGCGACCTCGCCATACCTCCTGCAGCACGCCGACAACCCGGTCGACTGGTGGCCCTGGTCCCCGGGCGCGTTCGCCGAGGCCAAGCGGCGCGACGTACCGCTGCTCATCTCCGTCGGGTACGCCGCGTGCCACTGGTGCCACGTCATGGCGCACGAGTCGTTCGAGAACGCCGGCATCGCCGAACTGATCAACCGGGACTTCGTCGCGATCAAGGTGGACCGCGAGGAGCGGCCCGACGTGGACGCCGTGTACATGACCGCCACGCAGGCCATGACCGGACAGGGCGGCTGGCCGATGACCGTGTTCGCCACGCCCGACGGGCAGCCGTTCTTCTGCGGCACCTACTTCCCGCCGCCCGCGTTCACGCGGCTGCTCGGTGCGGTCAGCCAGGCGTGGCGCGACGAGCGGGAGGCCGTACTGCAGCAGGGCGGTGCCGTGGTCGAGGCGATCGGCCAGGCGCTCGGCACCGGGGGCGGGCCGGCCGCGCCGCTGTCCGCCGAGGTGCTGGATGCGGCGGCGGCCGGGCTGGCCGGCGAGTTCGACGAGGTGCACGGCGGCTTCGGCGGGGCGCCCAAGTTCCCGCCCCACCTCAGCCTGCTCTTCCTGCTGCGCCACCACCAGCGCACGGGGGACGCCCGAACGCTGGAGATCGTGCGGCACACCGCCGAGCAGATGGCCAGGGGCGGGATCTACGACCAGGTGGGCGGCGGGTTCGCGCGGTACAGCGTGGACGAGCGCTGGGTGGTACCGCACTTCGAGAAGATGCTCTACGACAATGCGCTGCTGCTGCGCGCGTACACCCAGGTGTTGCGGCTGACCGGCGATGCGCTGGCGCGGCGCGTGGCCCTGGGTACCGCGGAGTTCATGCGCACCGAGCTGGCGACGGCCGAGGGTGGCTTCGCCTCCTCGCTGGACGCGGACGCCGCCGGGGCTGAGGGCTCGACCTATGTGTGGACGCCGGCGCAGCTGCGCGAGGTGCTGGGCGAGGAGGACGGGGCGTTCGCGGCGGATCTGTTCGGGGTGACGGCCGGCGGCACGTTCGAGCACGGCACGTCGGTGCTGCGGCTGATGCGCGATCTCGATGCCGCGGCTCCCAACATCCGGGAACGCGCGGCGTCCGTGGTCGACCGGCTGCGCGCGGCGCGGGCCAAGCGGCCGCAGCCGGGCCGTGACGATAAGGTGGTCGCGGCCTGGAACGGCCTGGCCATAACGGCGCTCGTCGATCTGTCGCGCACCGTCCCGGATGCGGTCGATGACGACGATGTGGTACGCGCGGCAGAACTGCTCGCCGGCACCCACATGCCGGACGGTCGGCTGCGGCGCGTCTCGCGCGCGGGCGTCGTGGGGGAGCCGGCCGGTGTGCTGGACGACTACGGCTGCGTGGCCGAGGCGTTCTGCGCGGTGCACGAGCTGACCGGCGAGGGGCGCTGGCTGGAACTCGCGGGGCGGCTGCTGGACGCGGCGCTGGCGCACTTCGCCGACGGTCGGGGCGGCTTCTTCGACACGGCCGATGACGCGGAGCAGCTGGTGACGCGGCCGGCGGACCCGACCGACAACGCGACCCCGTCCGGCCTGTCCGCGATCGCGGCGGCGCTGACCAGGTACGCCGCGCTGAGCGGCGAGCCGCGGTACCGGGCGGCGGCCGAGGAGGCGCTGGCCACGGTCGCGGCGCTGGCCGATCGGCACCCGCGGTTCGCCGGGTATGCGTGCGCGGTGGGTGAGGCGCTGCTGTCCGGGCCGTACGAGATCGCGGTGGTG
>DATEJJ010000140.1:0-6328 GCA_035278125.1 Rugosimonospora sp. | reverse complement strand
GGAGGTAGCGGCAGCGTCGCCTGCACGGCCGCGGCCGGTCGGGCGGTGGGCCGGGCGGCGCGTACCGGATGCACCGGTGCGCGCGGCGGGGCCACCTGGGAGGTGCTGACGTCGAGGCCGGGCAGGACTAGTTGGCCGGTGGGGCGGGCGGCGTGTACCCGGCAGGCGTCGCCGGCGACGGGGTCGACGGCCAGGTTGACGCGCCCCTCGGCGTAGCACCGGGTACAGAAGCCGGTGCCGGCTGTCGGGCTCATGGCCGGGCTCGGCAGCGGGTCTCGGCGTGCCCGTGGACCTGGGCTGAAAACACGCGTACTCTTCCCGCAGGACGTTGGCGCGTCCTGCTTGGTGTTTGTGGGGGGTCCGGATTGCCGGGCCCCCGCCGGTATGTATGGGGCTTGTCAGGCCGGTCGCTCAGCCGGCTCGCTCACCTCCGGGCGCTGGTTGGTGCGCGCCGCGCTGATCGCGGCGGGGCAGGCGAAGGGACGCCGTCGTCGGGTACTGCGTCGGCGTGAGTCGTCGGCGGGGCAAGGTGAGGCGCGGCATCAGGACACCGCCAGGTCGACGAAGCGAGACAGGTGCAACTGGGCGGCGACGGTGATCGTGTCCGTCGGCCCGTTCCTGTGCTTCGCCACGATCATGTCCGCCTCGCCCGCGCGTGGGGACTCCTGGTCGTAGTAGTCATCGCGGTGCAGCAGGATGACCACGTCCGCGTCCTGCTCGATGCTGTTGTGGGCGACGATGCCGTTGGCCACGAAGTTGTGGGTGCCGTCGACCGTGGCGTCGTACACCGGCTGGATGCCGAGCGGCGTGATCTCGGTGACCCGGTCCCAGATGACGGTTCCCCCGGGCGGGCTCGCGGTGCCATGGGCCAGGTCCCGGCCGGGGCCGGCCGTTGCGATCTGGTCGCCTACGGCGAGCTGGTCGAGGCGGCGCCACCCGCCGATGGTGAGGAACGGGTGGTTGCCGGTGGCGTCGACCGTACGACGGCCGGCCAGATGCAGCCGGTACGTGGGGCGCCGACCGGTGGCGAACACGTTGGTCAGCGGTCGGGGCACGAGGCGGCCACCGACATCGACAGACCACACCAGGACGCCGGCGTAGCCCTGGTCAAGCAGCTCGGTGAAGGTGCTCCAGCCGCCGTCCGCACGCCACAGCGCCGTGTCGGCGCTCATGCAGCCGGACTCGCGCAGGTCAGACAGCTGCGGGCGCTTGTCGGAGCGCTGCTCCGGGCCTCGGTTGAGTTGGCTGACCGCCACGACCGGGCAGTCGATCTCCTTGGCCAGCAGCTTCAGTCCGCGCGACAGGTCGGACACCTCCTGCTGGCGGTTCTCCACCCGCTTCGGGGACGTCATCAGTTGCAGGTAGTCGACGACCAACAGACGCAGGTCGTGGCGCTGCTTGAGGCGGCGGGCCTTAGCCCGGATCTCAATCAGCGTCATGTTCGGGGTGTCGTCGACGAACAGCGGCGCCTCGCCGATCTCCCCCATGCGGCGGGCCAGCTTCGCCCAGTCGTCGTCGGACAGTTGCCCGGAGCGCAGTACGTGCAACGGCACGCGTGCCTCGGCGGCCAGCAGCCGCATCACGATCTCGACCTTGCTCATTTCCAGGGAGAAGATCGCGCTGGTCAAGTCGTGTCGGATTGATGCGCTGCGCGCGAAGTCCATGGCCGCGGTCGAGTTGTGCGCCACGATGCCGGCCGCGACGAAGTTGTGCGTGCCGGCCACGGTCAGGTCGAACACCTCCGCGACGCCGGCCGGCTCGACCGAGACGACCTGGTCCCAGACGAGCTCGACCGCCGCGTGCGCCTCGCGCAGGTCCAGGCGCGCGGCGTGACGCGGCGATACGGCCGGTATCAGCCGCCGCGGCGAGGGTTGAGCGCACGCGAGCCGATCGCCTGGCCGCAGGTGCCGCAGCTGTCGCCAGCCGGACGGCAGCCGGAACGGATGCGTGGCGGTAGCCCGCACCGTGCGACCGGCCCGGGTGGTCAGCCGGTACACCGGCTGAACGCCGTTGGCGAGGAAGTCGGCCGGCTCGACCGGGGCTAGCTGGCCGTCGCCGGTCAGCGTGTGTACGGCGAGGCGCTGCCCGCTCTGTCCACGGTGGACGAACTCGGCGATCGGCATGGTGGCGCCGGACTTGGCATCTGTGATCGGCGTGTCGCCCGCGAAACACTTCCCGAGTCCGGGTCTTCCTGCGATGATGATCATTTGGCCTGGATGCAGGCCGCTGAGGAGCCGGTCCAGGTCGGCGAATCCGGTCGGTACGCCGGTGAGCAGCTCGCCTCGGCTGCCGACCGCCTCGATCTCGTCGAGCGCGGGCTGCAGCACGTCGGCCAGGGCGGTCAGGTCCTCGCTGACACGGTGCTCGGTGGCTCCGTACAGCGCCTGCTGCGCCAAGTCGACGATGTCGTCGACGTCGCGGCCGGAACCGGCGGCCGCGCCATAGCCGAGCTGCACGATCCGGGTACCGGCCTCGATCAGCCGACGCAGCACGGCGCGCTCAGCCACGATCCGGGCGTAGTAGCCGGCGTTCGCGGCGGTCGGCACCGCCTGGAGGCAGGTGTGCAGCGCCGGGGCACCCCCCACCCGAACCAGGTCGCCGGCGTCCGCCAGGGCGGCAGCCACCGTGATGGCGTCGACCGGCTCACCGCGCCCGTACAGGTTGAGGATCGTCTCGTAGATCGTGGCGTGGGCTGGCCGGTAGAAGTCGGCCGGCTTCAGGATCTCCACGACATCGGCGACCGCGTCCTTCGACAGCAGCATCCCGCCCAACACGCATTGCTCCGCGGCGATGTCGCTGGGCGGGGTGCGGGCGGCGTCCATGTCGGCAGGTGCTGCGGGCCGCCTGGGCGCGGGTAGCGCGTCGGCGCCGGGAACGGTCTGCAGCGTCATCGCGGTGCCCCGTCCCCCGGCCCTGGGCGCAGGTTCAGGCTGCTGCTGAGCCGGTAGCCAGTGCGGGCGAATGGAAGCGCCGGCCTGCCGCCGCGTCGATTCGGGCCAGGGCGAAGACGGTCAGAACCACCCAGGGAGGCGGATTTCGGACGCACCATGGCACCTGGTCGGCGGGAATTCACCATCCGGTCGGTGCAACCGTCGGACGCGTCCGTTATCGTAAGGACAGGTGCGCTACACAGCATGCGCAAACCCGTCCGGAGGACGAGACATCGTCAGTTCCTTCGGTGAGGTGTTAACGACGGTCCTGGCGCTCAGCGGCCAAACTGAAAGAGCCGGGGCCGTCGTTTGCTGTCTGTGTCCAGTTGTCACACGGGGATGGCGGCGCGCTCCTTTCCGGGGGCTGCGTCGGGTGCTGCGCGGTGTTGGCCGCTCTAGGCGGCGTGTTCCACGTCGACCAGCGTGGGTTGGGTCGAGATGGCCGTCGGCGCCCAGGCTGGGCGGCCGTCCGCGTCCACCTCGTCGCGGTCGACCAAGGCATTGAGGTACTTGCTGATGGACATGCCAGCGGCCTTGGCCCTGCGGGCAATCAGCAGGTAGCGCTCGCGTGAGACGTACATCTTGTGCTGTAGCAGGTCGCCTGCGACCGGCTTCGGCAGCTGAGCCTCCGTGTCCATGGCCCCGATCTTTGCAGGACTGGTACCAGTCCCGCCGCCCCGACACGCCGCCAATCAACGCGATCGTCATCCTGGCCCCCTCCCCTGCGCTGATCTGTTGCCGTTGTCCGGTCTCTCGGTCGAGCCGAGGACTGTCAGATACGGGCGAAGCGGGACGTGATGGACGGGCCTCTGGCCAACACCGGGCCGGACGTGGTCGCCACAAGCGGGCCAGCTTGATACAGCTCAGGCGACATGGGCGGCCGCCGCGTGCTCAAGGGCACGGAGCAGGTCATCGGCGGGGATGAGCACGTCGCGTTCGCCGCCCGGGCCGGCCGGACCGACGATGCGCAGCCGCTGCAGGGTGTCCATGAGTTGTGTGGCGGTCGCGGCCGGTATGTGCAACTGGTCGGCTAGTCCGGCTGTTGAGCCGGTTTGGGTGGTCACGACCAGCTCGATCGCGGCCAGTAGCTGGCTTCCGGTGTCGCCTGCGGTGTGCTGCCCCTCCAGTTGGGCGACGTAGCGGGCGCCGCCTGGGGTCAGTTCCCACTCGCCGTGGCCGACCCGGGTGACCTTGCCGGTGTTGACCAGCGACTTGAGGATCGTGCGGACCCAGGTGTCGCTGTAGCCGGCCTGGGCAGCGATCTCACCGGTGCCACGGGCCCCGGCACCGATGGCCACCAACACCCGATCGACGGAGGTCGTGTCGGTGTCTTTGGGCATCCTGGGCGCAAGGACCGTGACCGAGCCGCCGGCCGGGCGTCGGGCGCCGGCGGTCGTCTTGGGTTCGGTGAGGCTGATGACGACGCCGCCGGCCTGCGCCGCGCGGATTTCGGCTGCCAGCGCCTCGCGGGCGGCCTGACGCCGGGCGTAGCGCGTGCGGTAGTCCTCTCCGGCGCCGGTGCCCGAAATCATGTCCAGCGCGGTCTGCGGTGCGCTGGCTGCCCAGTAGGTCGGGTCCTCGACCAGGTCGGCGCGGAACGGGGCGGTCTTGCCGCCTCGGCTGACGGTGTAGCCGAAGCCGGGCAGCTCGGGCAGCTCATAGGGGTCCAGTTCCAGCCCCGGGATGATGCCGCGGGAGGTCTTGGACGCGGTCTTCATGACGATGGTGTTCTTCTTCATCAGGCTGCTGCGCAACGCTTCGTTGTTGCCGAAGGTGGGCAGGCCCGGGTACTGGCTGGCGACGATTAGGCCGATGCCGTTCTTCCGACCGCGGCGGGCCAGGCCCTCGGCCAGAGCAAGCTCGATACTGCCGGGGATGAACACCTCGTGGCACTCGTCGATGATGATGATGAGGCCCGGGAAGTCGGGGGTCGGGTCGAAGTGGGACAGGCCGTGGTGAGCCTGGACCTTGGACCGCCAGCCCAAGACCCGGTCGGCGGCCTCCAGCATGGACAGGATCTCCGGGGGCTCGGTGGCGGCCCAGTCGGCGTGCTCGCAGAGTGCGGGCAGGGAGGCGCCGCCTTGCGGGTCGATGACCCACACCACGTACAGGCCGCGGCCGGACTCCGGGTCGAGGGCGTGCCGGTGGGTCGCGCCCAGGCCCTCCAGCAGGCGGGACTTGCCTGAACCGATGCCGCCGATGATGGTGCCGCCGTAAACGCCGGAACCCGGCTCGTGGGTCTGCCAGCGGGTGGTGTCACCGTCCGCGTACGTGCCGATGCGGGCCAGCCCGGTGGCCGGGTCGTAGTTGCCGCCGCGGTACGGGACGACCTGGTGCAGGGGGTTGCGGGCACGGTCGATGACGGTGATTCGGAAGCGGGCCTGGCCGCCCTCGGGGTGGCGGGTGACGACCACTTCGTCGAGGTCGCAGTCGAGACCGGAGGCGATCAGCGCGATCTGGGCCAGTACCGAGCCGAATGCCTGCCGGCCGCGCACGAGCTGCCCGGTGTACGCCTCACCGAACGGGATGGGCTCCGGGTCGACCAGGAACGAGCCATCCAGGACGCGGCCGCGGCCGCCGATGTTCTCGGCCCACAGCCGCTGTGTCTTGGTCTGCCTTGCCGGTGGTAGTAGCTCGCCGATCAGCGTCGGGGGCGCCTCGGCGGGGATACGCAGCCGGTGGCGGTACCAGCGAGGCGCGGCGAGCAGGTAACCGCCGACCCACAAGGCGGCCGCGCGCCACGAGCCCGGGCCGGCGGTGGCTGCCCACAGCAGCCAGGTGCCGCCGCAGAGCATGACGAGGGTGGTGTAGCGGCGGCGCATCCGACGGTTGGTGCGGTCCTCGCGCTTGCGGCTCCATGCCCACCACAGGACTACGGCGAGTACCACGTAGATGCCGGCGACGGTCACGGCCGCGGTGGAGTTGTCGAGGTGGCCGCCGAAGAAGCCAGCGACGTCGGGAGCGACGCGGGCGGCGCTGGCGCCGGCCCACAGCAGGCCGATGACGGTGTGCGGGACGAGTTGGCGGCGCAGCCGATAGACGGTGGTGCGGCTCTGCTTGATGACGCCGGGTCCCTTGACCTCGATGTTCTGGGCTGCGTCGTGTGCGGCCTTGAGGGCGGCGGCCATCTGCTCGACGGTCAGGTCGTTGGGCTGCGGCTGCGCGGTCTTCTTCGCCACGAGGTCCTCCTGCTGCGGGCTATGCGGTGTCCTTCGCAGGGGTGGGGCCGGTCGGGCCGGCCCCACCACCACGGGTCAGTGCCGGTAGTAGTCGCGTTCGGCGTGTTCGGGGGTGGCCGCGACGGCCTCCTCCATGAGGCGGTGCTTGGTGTTGAGCACGCCGAGGGTGTGCCGGGCCTTGCCGGCGATCTGGCCGAGGTCCTCGACGACCAGGCGGGC
>DATEJJ010000139.1:0-2395 GCA_035278125.1 Rugosimonospora sp. | reverse complement strand
CCACCCGGAACGAGGGTGCCAGCGCGATGATCAGCAGGCAGAGTGCGGCCGGTACGAAGAACGCCCAGCGCAACCCGGCCGCCTGGTTCACCGCGCCGATCAGTCCGGCGCCCACCACGAACCCGACGTAGTTGAACAGGTTCACCCGGGCGATGGCCACGCCGCTGCCGGTCGGGTCGAGCGCGCCCGCGGCGGAGAAGGACAGCGGCACCACCACGCAGAGCCCGATGCCCACGATCGCGTACCCGGCGATGGCCAGGGCCGGTACCCGCGCCACCGCGACCAGGGTCATCCCGACCGCGCCCACCAGCCCGCCGACGGCCACCGGGAGAACCGGCCCGAACCGGTGCACCGGCCGGTCGGCGAGCAGCCGGCCCGACACCTGGCAGGTGAGGTACGCGGCCAGCCCGAGCGGGGCCACGCCCTTGCCCGAGTGCAGCGCGTCTTCCAGGTACTTGGCGCTCCAGTTGGAGGTGGCCGAGTCGCTGACGTACATGAGCATGACGGCGAGCCCGACCATGACGATCGGTGCCCACGGGATCTTCGGCGGCGGCGCGTCGTCCGGGTGCTCGACCAGCGCCACCGCGGACTCGCCGTGCCGGTACAGGCGCGGGCCCACGCTGACCGAGAGCACCAGCCCGACCAGCGCGATCGTGGCCAGCGTCGGGCCGAGGCTGAGCTTCAGCGCACCGGACGCGGCGTTGGCCAGCGAGCCGAGGATGCCGCCCACGCCCCAGATGCCGTGGAAGGAGGCGAGGATGCTGCGCCCGTACTGGTGCTGTACCGCCACGCCCTGCATGTTCATGGTCGCGTCCACCGCGCCGAGGCCCAGCCCGTACAGGCCGATCCCGGCGTACAGCTCGGGTCGCTGGTTGGCGAAGCCCACGATGGTCATCGCCACGCAGACCGTGGGCGCGGCCACCCGGAGCACCAGCCCGCTGCCGATCCGCGGGGCGAGTACCCCGGCCAGCACGCTGCCCACCCCGGCCACCACCGGTACCACGAGCAGGATCAGGGTGAGCTGGCCGTCGGTGAAGCCGAACTCCTTCTGCAGCGTGGGTACCTGCGTGAGCAGGCCGGCGAAGCACAGGCCCTGGACGAAGTAGGCACCCGCCGCGCCGAGGCGGGCACGCCGGTCCCGGGGTTCGATCCGCACTGCCGCCTCCGCCAGACGTGAAGACCACTCAAGTTATGCCGGAGTCTCCCCCGCTGACCCAGTCTCGTGCAATAGGCCGGACCAAGGCTCCCGCGCGGGAGCGGCGTTTCCGGCGGGGCAGGTGCGCCGGAAGTCACACCATGAGCACAGCGCCCCCGGGGTGGTAGGGAACGCTTCGTCCGGATCCGCACCCTCGCCGACCGCCTCCTCGGCGGCGAGCGCGTCCTCGGCGGTGGCCTCGGCACGGCCCAGGTGCCGGGCGAGCGACTCCTCGGTGTGCTCGTGCGCGGCCACCGTGGCGCTGGGCAGGTGGTGCAGTTCCACCCGGACGCAGCGGCGCCGGAACACCCGCTGCGCGGCGTACGCGTAGAGGGCGAGCGCCCGGGAGCCCCGCGCGCCGTCCGGCGACACGCCGGAGCGGCCGGTCTTGTAGTCGACGATCACCAGCTCGTCACCGCGCCGGTCGATGCGGTCCACCCGGCCGGACAGCGCGAGCGTCGCGGTCTTCACCGCCACCACCCGCTCCACCCCGACCGGCTCCTCCTGCGGGTCCAGCCCGGCCACGTAGCTCTCCAGCCAGCCCAGGGCCTGCCGGTACGCGTCCCGCTCCTGCACGTCGTCGCGGTACCCCTCGGCCACCCAGGTGCCCCGCAGCAGCGCCGGCAGGGCTTCGGGTACCCGCCGGGGCTCGGGCAGCCCGTACCAGTTGCGCAGCGCGGTGTGCACGCTCGCGCCCAGGGAGTTGTGCGCCCATGGCGGACCCTTGGGGGGAGCCGGCCGGTCCACGTACGCGTACCGGTACCGCCGCGGGCAGTCCTCGTACGCGCCCAGCTTGCTCGGCGTGCACACGTACAGCCGCCGTGGCATGCCCTCGAAGCCGAGCTGCTCCTGCTGGGGTGGTCGCGGCCCCACTGTCCGGTTCCCGGGTACGGTCGAATCGCGCACGTGGCCGATCCTGCCATGAGGGTGCGACACTGGCCTGTGGCGCATAGTAGCGCCACTCGGGCGAAGGCCCGCGACCAGGAAGTTCCGGAGGAGTTCATGGGGTTGATGCGCTGGATGCGCGGTGGCGACGACGACGCGAGCGCGACATCCGTGATCTCCGCCGGACTCGCCGAGATTGACGGCCTGTTCCGCCCGTCCAAGCACAAGCAGACCGAGCACGTCGAGGCGAGCAAGCGCAAGCGCATCGACGTGTCCAACGGTGCCGGGGTCGATCTGGACCAGGGCGTCGCGGTG
>DATEJJ010000138.1:0-9024 GCA_035278125.1 Rugosimonospora sp. | reverse complement strand
CAAGGTGCGGCTGCACATCCACGAGCACGAGCCGGCCGAGGCGCTCGCGCTGCTCGCCGCGGACGGCGTCGACCTCGCGCTGACGTACGACTACAACCTGGTCCCCGCCGCCCATGACCGTGCTGGGTCCGCCCGACCACTGTGGACAACCGCGTGGGCGCTGGGCGTACCGCGCACCTCACCCAAGGCGACCGGCGACGCCCCGGCCGTGTTCGACCGGTTCCGCGACACCGACTGGATCGTCAACTCCCGCAACGCCGCCGACGAGCACGCGATCCGGACGGTCGCCTCGATGGCCGGCTTCGAGCCGCGCATCACCCACCAGGCCGACAGCCTCGCGCTGGTGCAGGACCTCATCGTCGCCGGGTTCGGCGTCGGGCTGCTGCCGGCCGATCAGCCCACCGTGCCCGGTGTGCGCCTCCTGCCGCTGCGCAACCCGGCACTGCGGCTGCGCGCGTACGCCGTGGTACGCCGCGGCCGTACCACCTGGCCGCCGCTCGCACTCGTCCTCGACCTCCTTACCGCGGGCACGACCGCACAGTCCACAGTGGAAACCTCGTAATCTGCTTGCAAAACACCGCCACTGCGTGCCTACTTCACTCCATCGGGTGACCGGAGCCGATTACCAAGTGCTTACGCACCCGCCCCTTGCTAACACCGGTGTGCGCGCTCCCGCGGCTACGCACACGCATGTGCGCACTGCCACGAAGCCCCGTAGTGACCTGGGGTCCCGCGCCCGGGTACCGCGGACAACCGGCGGAATCCTATCGAGACTGTCCAATGTCTGGCGGACCGGGCACACGCAGCGTATCGGCGCCGCAGTCTTGACCCGGAAGGCTCCGCGCAGGCAGGCTCCCAGCGGACAAAAAACGAGACTACACACAGATCTCGGCACCCGGACCTGACGAAAGGCGTGCCATGACCCGGCCGGTATCGCGTCACCCCGCGAGGGCTGCCCGTCGCTTGTGGACACTCACCACCTGGTACGCCGGTCCGACGTTCCGCGCTGACGGATAGTCGGTGTCCCGTCGCAGGCGGCCCAGCGCAGCCGCCTGGCTGATGTGAGGAATTCATGAGCCCATCCCGCCACAGCGCCGAAGACCGGCGCCCGCCGCCCCGCCCCCACGATCCGGAGCGCGCGTTCGATCCGCCACCGCTGGTGGACATGGACCCGCTGCCACCGTCGCGGCGCCGGACCGCCCGGCTGCCCCGGCGCATCCGGCGCCCCGTGCGCAGGTACGGCATCGCGGTAGGAGTGTCCCTGGCCGTTCTGCTGGCGTTCGCGGGCCTCGCGGCGCACGCCTCGCGCATGTCGACCGTCCGCCAACGGCAGCAGGCCAGTACGGCCGGTGCCGCCGGTGGCGGCGCGATGGACACCTCCACGCAACCGAGCACCGGCACCGCGTCCTCCCCCGCCGCCAGTACCACCATGACGGTGGCGACTGTCTACGAGGCCGAGGACACCGCGCACAACACGCTGGGACCCGCGACGAAAATCTTCGCGCTGCCCGGCGTGTCGGGCGGCAAGGTGGTAGGCAACCTGGGCCACGGTACGCCCGCGGGAGACCTGCGGTTCAACGACGTGACCGCGCAGGCGGCGGGGGCGTACACGGTCGCCATCTACTACCTGCTCCCGGATACGGTCGCGCGCCGGCTGGCGCTGTGGGTGGACGGCAAGGGGCCGGTCATCCTGAACTTCCCGCCGCTGGGTGCCGGTGCGACCACGAAGGTGGCCGTGCTGCGCAGTACCGTGACGCTCACCGCGGGTACGAACACGATCCGGTTCAGCAACGCCACCGCGAAGTACGGGCCCGAACTCGACCGGATCGCCGTCACCCGCCAGTAGCCGGCGGGTCACGCGAGACAGCGCGCCAGCTCCGCGGCGACCGTGGCCCACGCGGCGCTGCCCGGATCCAGGTACTCGAAGTGTGCCACGCCGGGCAGTTCCACCAGCCGGCAGCCCGGCCCGGCCACGGCCGCGTACCGGGCGCTCAACGCGAACGGCACGGCGGCGTCGCGGGTACCGTGCACCACGATCTGCGGGACGCCCAGCGGCGCCAGCCGGGTCGGGCAGGCCAGCGCGTACACCTCGGGGCGCTCGTCCGGGCCGCCGCCGATCAGTTCCCGTACGGCGCCGTCGCTGAGCCCGAGCCGGTACGCCTCGGCCAGGTCGCACACGCCCGCCATACTGACGGCGACCGTTGGTAGGACGGCACCGGCGAGCGCACGCCGCGCGGCGAGCCACAGGGCGAGGTGCCCGCCGGCCGAGTGGCCCACCACCGCCAACCGGGTCAGGTCCAGCGGCCGGTCCCGGGCGAGGACCGCCAGGTGGTCCAGGGCGGCCGCCACGTCCTCGAAGGTGCCCGGCCAGCCACCGCCCGGCTCGCCGACCCGGCGGTACTCGACGTTCCACACCGCGTACCCGCGCCCGGCGAGGTCCGCGGACATGGCGTGCATCAGGTCCAGACCGTACCGCGCCCGCCAGTACCCGCCGTGCACCAGCACCACCACCGGTGCGTCCGGGCCAGGTGCCCACAGCTCCCCGAACTGCGCCGGCTCGTGTCCATAGTGGACGATCTCGTACACGGGCCCCGCCTTCCGTATCCGCCACCGCGGCGGTAGCGTCTCCTGTCATGCCCGCTGATACCACCGGTCGCGAGCGTGCCGAGCAGCTCGACCGCGCCGACCCGCTGGCCGCGTTCCGGGAACGGTACGTCATCAGCGATCCGGAGACGGTCTACCTGGACGGTAACTCGCTGGGGCGGCTGCCGGTCGCGACCCGTACCCGGCTGCACGAGGTCGTCGAGGAGTGGGCCACCGACCTGGTCGCCGGCTGGGAGCGGTGGATGGAGGTGGGCGCGCAGGTCGCCGAGGTACTCGCCGGCGTCGTCGGGGCCGGGCCGGACGAGTTGACGCTGGCCGACTCCACCAGCGTCAATCTCTACAAGCTCGCCCGCGCCGCCTGCGCCGCCCGGCCGGGACGCACCGTCATCCTCACCGACGACGACAACTTCCCCACCGACCGGTACATCCTGGAGGGCATCGCGGCGGGCCAGGGCCTGACCCGGCGGCTGCTGCGCACCGGACTCGACACCGGGGTCGGCACCGCGGACGTGGCCGCCGCGCTCGACGGCGACGTGGCGCTGGTGTGCCTGTCCCACGTGGCGTACCGCTCCGGCGCCGTCGCCGACCTGCCCGGGGTGACCCGCCTCGCGCACGACGCGGGCGCGCTGGTCCTGTGGGACCTCAGCCACTCGGCCGGCGCGGTACCGGTCGGGCTCGACGAGGCCGGCGCCGACCTCGCGGTCGGGTGCACGTACAAGCACCTCAACGGGGGACCCGGCGCGCCGGCGTACCTGTACGTGCGGCGGGACCTGCAGGACCGGCTGCGCCAACCGATCTGGGGCTGGTTCGGCCAGACCGACCAGTTCGCCATGGGGCCGCGGTACGAGCCGCTGCCCGACATCCGCCGCTTCCAGGTGGGTACCCCGCCGGTGCTGAGCGCGTACGCGGCGCTGGAGGGCATCCGGCTGACCGCGGAGGCGGGTACCGCGCGGATCGCCGCCAAGGTAGGCGCCCTCGGCGGGTACGCCGTGGAGCTGGTCGACGCGTGGCTGGCGCCGCTCGGCTTCCACCTCGCCTCGCCCCGGCAAGCGGAGCGCCGCGGCGCCCACGTCACCGTGCAGCACCCGCAGGCGTGGCAGATCTGCCAGGCCCTGCGCGCCGCCCGGGTCATCGCGGACTTCCGCGCGCCGCAGCGCATGCGGCTCGGCCTGGCACCGCTCTACACCCGGTTCGTGGATGTCCATACGGGACTGTCGCGGCTGCGGGACCTCGTGCTCGCCGGGAGCCACGAGTCGTACTCCGCCGAGCCGGCGGCGATCACCTGACCCGCCGCCGCCGGCCGGACGCGCTCGCGCCCCCAACGGACGGGGCCCGCTCCCGCACGCGCGGGTTACGCTGCACCCGTGGCACGGCCCCGTCAGCCCGTACTCACGCGGCAGCGCATCGTCGAGGCGGCTACCGCGATCCTGGACGCCGAGGGGTTGGCCGCCCTGTCCACCCGGCGGCTCGCCCAGGAACTCGGTGTCCGCGCTCCGTCGCTGTACAACCACTTCGTGACGAAGGAACAGATGCTCGACGCGGTGGCCGATGCCATCATCGCCGGCGTTGATTTGAGCATGTTCGGTCGGCACGCGTGGGACGAGGCGCTGCTGGAGTGGGCGCGGGCGTACCGGCGTGCCCTGGCCGCCCACCCCAACGCGGTGCCGTTCCTCGCGCGCGGACCCGCCCTGCGCCCGGCCGCGCTCGGCCTCGCCGATGCCGTGTACGGCGCGCTGGTGGACGCGGGCTGGCCACCCAGCCACGCCACGCGCATCGGCGCGGCCATGCGCTACTTCGTCGCCGGTTCGGCGCTCGGCTCGTTCGCGCTGGGCTTCGTGGACGACCCGGGCGTGTACGCCGGGCAGTACCCGCACCTGCACGACGCGCACCGGCTGCGCGAGCACCACCGCCGGGTGGACGAGGGCGCGTTCGAACTCGGCCTGGCCGCGCTGGTGGGCGGCTTCACCGCGCTGTACCCGAAGGTCGCCCGCGCACCCGGCGAGACCGGAACCGGCTGACCCGGCTCAGCCCGGAATGCCGTTCGCGGGTGGCATCGCGGGCGTCCCGCTGTACTGCGTCACCGGACCGCTCCCGTCGTCGGTGGTGTAAACCGGCCCGAAGAGTATCTGCTTCCCGTCCTGCACCCGGCCCATGGACAGGCCGCCGTACCCGGAGTGGTCGCTGGCCGAGAAGCGCAGCGGCGACAGTCCCGGACCGGTGAAGCCGCCCTTCTCTACCGCCTGCACGATGCCCTGCCGGGTCAGGTTCTTGCCGGCCGCGCGCAGCGCCTGCACGAACAGGTACCCGACGGAGAAGCCGTACTCCACGTTGCCGTCGAACGGTGTCGCGTTGTTGTACTGGTCGTTGAGCTTGCGGAACAGCGCGATCCACGGGTTGGCGGTGTCGTCCGGGGACGGCAGGTACCCGGTGCTCACCAGGTTGGCCAGCAGCGGGGTGGCGGCGTTCTTCAACAGCCCGGCCAGGGTCGCGTAGTCGGCGCCCACGTTGGAGACGATCCACTGGGTACGGAAGCCGATCTGCGCGCCGGTGCCCAGGGCGAGCGCGGTGAAGCCGGGTACCGTGAAGCCGATGGTGACCTGGCAGCCGGCCGCCTTCAACGCGCCGATCGCGGGTGCCACGTTGGTGTTGGTGACATCGTAGGTTTCGCTGTGCGCGACACCGGAGGCGCCCAGCACCTGGCTCACCCCGGCGAGGCCGTCCGCGCCGAAGTCGTCGTGCTGCCCGAACACGCACACCGACCGGCCGGGGTACGTGGCCTTGACGTAGTTGGCGATTATCTTGCCTTCGATCGTGTAGTCGGTGTTGTATCCGAACGTGTACGCGTACTTCTTCGGCTGGTTCCAGCTCAGCGACCCCGACGCCACGAACAGGTCGGGTACCCGGTTGGTGTTGAGGAAGTCGAGCACCCCGGTGTGCGTCGGGGTACCGAGCCCGCCGAGGATCGCGAACACCTTGTCCTGCAATACGAGCTGGCGTACCACCTGCTGGGTGGTGGCCGGGTTGTACCCGTCGTCCATGATGTTGTAGGTGATCTTCCGGCCGTTGACGCCACCGTTCGCGTTCACGTACGCGAAGTACGCCTTGGTGGCGGCGGATATCTTGCTGTACCCGGCGGCGGCCGGGCCGGTCAACGGTTGGTGGGTTCCCACTGTTATCTCGGTCGCGGTGACCCCGGGCACGCTGGCACTGCCCGATGTGGACGATCCACCGCCACCGCTGCACGCGGTCGCGGTCAACGCGAGGGCACCGAGGAGTGCGGTGCCTCGCCGTGCGATACGGAGCATTGACGCGAGCCCCCTTTCTGGGGCGGGGACGAACGGGCGCCCGGTCGGCGACGCCCGCTTCAGGTACGCGAAGGCACCGGTGTATCGGGCTCCGCGTCTTGTGCGGCGGCGGTCGCCGCCCGGCGCGGGGTCCGGCGCTGGCGCCAGGATCCGCGCGCCCACCGGCCTGCCCGGTTCAGCAGGCCCTGCACGCCGCTCGGCGCGGCGATCATCACCACGATGAGCAGCAGGCCGAAGATGGCCAGCGGCAGGTTGCCGGCCAGCCGCTGGGCCGGCCCGGGCGGCAGCGACACCGCGCGGGACAGGCTGTCGGTCAGCCACGGCAGCAGCACCAGCAGCAGGCTGCCCCACACCGCGCCGGCCAGGCTGCCCAGGCCGCCCACGACGATGGCGAGCAGCAGGTTGAGCGAGAGGGTCAGCGCGAACGCGTCCGGTGACACGCTCTGCGACAGCACCGCGAAGACGCCACCGCCCAGCCCGGCGCAGGCGGCGCTGACCACGAACGCGAGCACCCGCACCCGGCCGACGGCGATGCCGGACAGGGCCGCGGCCACCTCGTCGTCGCGCACCGCGCGCAGCGTGCGGCCGAACCGCCCGGCGGTGAGGTTGGCCAGCAGCAGCATGGTGACCAGGGCGGCGGACAGCGCGATGCCGGCCTGCCAACGCTCGAACGGGAGGTCCGCGCCGAGCGCCGCGGGCGGTGGCGGCAGGAACACACTCAACCCCTGGTCGCCGTGGAACACGCCACCGGCGAGGGTGCCGACCGAGGGCACGGCCACCGCGACCACCAGGGTCAGCCCGGCCAGGTAGGGGCCGCGCAGCCGGGCGGCGGCGACCCCGACCACCGCGCCGGCCACAGCCGCGGCGAGCACCCCAACCGCCAGCGACACCAACAACATCCACTGTGTACGGTCACCGAACGCGTTCTGCACCAGGGCCACCGCGTACGCGCCGATCGCCATCAGCGCACCGTGCCCGAGCGAGAGCTGCCCCGACTGTCCTACCAGGACGGTCAGCCCCGCGGTCGCGCACAGGTACCCGGCCGCCGTGGCGAGCTGGTAGTCCCGGAACGGATCCAGCAGGTCCACCGCGATCACCAGCGCGACCGCGACCCCCAGGGCAACCAGGTACCGCCTCATACCCGCCTCGCCGCGGTACCCGAGAACAGGCCGCCGGGCCGGGCCAGCAGCACCACGACGAGCAGCCCGAGCACCGCCAGCGGGGTACTGGCGCTGCCCGCGTAACCGGCCACATAGGACAGTACGAGCCCGACGCCCAGGCCGCCCACGACCGCGCCGACCGGGCTGTCCAGCCCACCCACCACGGCCGCGGTGAACGAGGTCACGAACACCAGGTCCATCGCGGTCGGGTGCAGCCCGAGTCCGGTCGGGATGACCAGCATGCCGGCGAGCGCGCCGACGAGCGCGGCGAGCGCCCAGCCGAGGGTGAGGGTACGGGCCACGTTGACGCCCAGCAGGCGGGACACCTCCGGGGCGAACGCGGCGGCCCGCATCCGCAGGCCGGTGGCGGTACGGGTGAACAGCGCCGCCAGGCCCACCACGAGCAGCAGTACCGAGCCGAAGACGAACAGGTCGTACCGGGACAGCAGCGGCACCCCGGCGACCGTCATCGCGACCCGGCTGAACGGAGCCGGGAACGGCCGGTACTGCGTGCCGTAGAGCATGCCCAGCACGCCCTGGGTGAGCAGCACCAGGCCGAGCGCCACGATGACCGCGTTCAGCGGTGGCGCCTGGGCCACCCGGCGCATCACCACCCGCTCCACCACCGCGCCCAGCACCAGCCCGGCGGCGAGCGCGGCGGCGAACCCGACCCAGTACGAGCCGGTCGCACCCGACACGCTGTACGCGAGGTACGAGGTGACCACGGCGAGCACGCCCTGGGCGAAGTTCACCACCCGGGTACCCCGCCAGATCAGCACCAGCGCCAGCGCGAACGCCGCGTACACCGCGCCGCGCGACAGGCCGTCGACGGTGAGGAAGATGAACCGGTCCACGGGCGCCTCCCTTCAGAACCCGAGGTACGCGTGGCGGAGCCGGTCGTCCCCGGCAAGTACCGGCGCCGGCGCGGCGGCCACGACCCGGCCCAGCGCGATGACCACGCCGTCGTCGGCCACCGACAGCGCGCTGCGCACGTTCTGCTCGACCAGCAGCACGGTCAGCCCGGACTCGTCGCGCAGCCGGCGCAGCAGCGCGAGGATGCGGGCGACCACCCGGGGCGCCAGCCCGAGCGAGGGCTCGTCGAGCAGCAGCAACCGGGGCCGCGCCATCAGCGCCCGGCCCAGCGCGAGCATCTGCCGCTCCCCGCCGGAGAGCTGGTGCGCCAGTTGACCGCGCCGCGTGGCCAGCGGCTCGAACAGCTCGTACACCTCCGCCAGGGTGGCCGCCGACGCGCGCCGGTCGCGCCGGAACAGCCCGCCCAGCCGCAGGTTCTCCGCCACGGTCAGCTCGGCGATGATGCCGTGCCCCTCGGGTACGTGCGCCAGCCCGCGCCGTACCACCTGCTCCGGTGGTACCCCGCGCAGGTCTAGTCCGTCGAAGAACACCGTGCCGGCGGTGGGCCGCAAGAGGCCGGACACCACGCGCAGCAGGGTGCTCTTGCCCGCGCCGTTGGCGCCCAGCACCGCGCAGATGCTGCCGGCCGGTACCCGCAGCCCGACCTCGTGCAGCACCGCCACCCCGTCGTACCCGGCGGTCAGCCCACTCACCTCAAGTAAACCGGTCATGCTTCCGTACCCAGGTACGCGTCCGCGACGGCGGGGTCGCGCTGGACCTCGGCCGGGGTACCGGTCGCGATGACCCGCCCGAAGTCCAGCACCACCACCTGTTCGCTGACCCGCATCACCAGGTCCATGTGGTGCTCCACGAGCATCACCGCGCAGCCCGGTCCCCGGTCGCGCAGCGCGCCGATGAGGGCGGCCAGTTCGTCGATGTCGGCCGCGCCCAGCCCCGCGGCCGGCTCGTCGAGCAGCAGCAGCCGGGGCTCCGCCACCACCGCGCGGGCCAGGGCGACCCGCTTGCGGATCGGGTACGGCAGCGTGTCCGGCCGCCGCCCGGCGTACCCGGCGACGCCGAGTTCCTCCAAACAGGACAGTGCG
>DATEJJ010000137.1:0-8762 GCA_035278125.1 Rugosimonospora sp. | reverse complement strand
CAGCAGGCCGTCTTCTACACCGCGCTGTACCATTCCCTCCAGCATCCCAGCCTGATCAGCGATACGAACCGGCAGTACCTCGGCTACGACGGCCAGACGCACACCGTCGACAGTGGACACGCCGGGGCGTACGCGACGTTCTCCGGCTGGGACGTCTACCGCGCCCAAGCGCAGTTGGCGGCGATGATCGACCCGGTCGTGGCCAGTGACACCGCGCAGTCCATGGTGGACGACTTCACCCAGACCGGACGGTTTCCGAAGTGGTCGCTGTACAACGGTGAGACGTACGTGATGGTCGGTGACCCGGCCGACTCGATCCTGGCCGACTACTACGCGTTCGGTGCGCGGAACTTCGACACGGCCACAGCGCTGACCGACATGGTCAAGGAGGCGAGTGTCGCCAACAACATCCGGCCCGGCCTCAACTACCTGAACTCGCTGGGGTACCTTCCCGACGACGGGTCCTACGGCTGCTGCAACTTCTACGGCTCGGTGAGCACCCAGCTCGAGTACGACACCGCCGACTATGCGATCGCGTCGTTCGCGAATGCCCTCGGCGACGCGGCCACATACACGAAGTACGCGACGCGGGCGCAGGACTGGATCAATGTACTGAACCCGGCATCCGGCCTGATGCAGCCGCGGACGGCCAACGGCAACTGGGAGAACGGTTTCGACCCGACGTCGAGCACCGGCTTCGTGGAGGGAGACTCCTGGCAGTACACCGGAATGGTGCCGTTCAACCTGCGCGGACTGGCCGTCGCGATGGGCGGCAACGACAAGCTCAGATCCTATCTGGACATCACGCTTTCGGATCTACGCGGTCAGAACGGGCACGCCGACCTGGGCAACGAGCCGAGCCTCGAACTGCCTTGGGAGTACGACTACACGGGCGAGCCGTACCAGACACAGAAGGTGGTCCGCGAGGCACAGGACCGGATCTGGTCAGACACCGCCGGCGGGCTTGCCGGCAACGACGACCTCGGCACCATGAGTTCGTGGTACGTCTGGTCGGCACTGGGCATGTTCCCGGAGACTCCGGGCACGGCGAACCTGGCCCTGGGCAGCCCGGTGTTCACCCAGGCACAGATCAGCCTCGCCACCGGGAACACGCTCACCATCACCGGCAACGGTGCGGCGGACAACGCGCCATACGTGCAAGACCTCACCGTCAACGGCAACATCTGGAACAACGCGTACGCGCCCAGCACGTTGCTGAGCAGCGGTGGCACCATGACGTACACGCTGGGCACCGCGCCGAACACCTCGTGGGCAACGGACACCACCGCCGCGCCACCGTCTGACGGTACCGGCGAGCCGGCCGTCACGACGTACGCCACACCCGGCGGTTCGGGGCTCGTGATCGCGCCGGGCGCCAACGGTACCGCCACCCTGCACGCGATCAACATGTCCAGCAGCACGCAGTCCTTCAGTTGGAAGGCCACCACAACACCGGGGATCACGCTCAACCCGTCTAGCGGCAGCCTCACTGTGGCGGGCGAGTCTACCGCGAACACTGCGCTGACCGTCACCGCAGGCACGGCGGAGGGCGTCTTCCCGGTGGTAATCGGTAGCGCGACCCTGACCGTGTCGGTAGCGCGGCCCGGGGAGCTCTGGCCGTACTGGAACAACAGCGGCGTCGGCCACGAGGGCTCCGGCAACGCGGCCAACTTCGACCATGGTGGGCACGACTACTCGGCCGGGGCCCTGCGGGACGCCGGGGTCACACCCGGAGCGACCGTGGTGGCCGGCGGCATCACGTATACCTTTCCGAACGAAAGCGTCAACGCCCCCGACAACGTGGAGGCCAACGGCCAGATTGTCCCGGTGAACGAACCCTCCGGCGCCACGCGGATCGGTGTACTCGGTGCGTCCAGCAACGCCGGGCCAGGCGCTACCGGGACGCTGACCCTCACCTACACCGACGGCACCACCTCGCAGTCGATCGTGGGGCTCAGCGACTGGACGTTGGCGGGTGGGTCAGGTCAGCCGATTTCCGGCAACACGACGGCGGTCACGATGAACCGCCGGACGGACGTCAACGGCAGCGTGGACACTGTCGGCACCTACCTGTTCAGCGTCACCGCCCCGATCACCTCGGGCAAGACGCTTGCCTCGGTCACGCTGCCGAGCATCACCGGCGGCGGTACGGCGCATGTGTTCGCGGTCGGGTACGACGTAGCGAGCGCATCGCCGGTCAGCATCACCAACCCGGGCGACCAGAGCGGGTATGTCGGCAGCGCGGCGGACCTGAAGCTGCCGGCCAGCGGCTCTACCCTCACCTACAGCGCCACCGGGCTGCCGGCCGGGCTGACCCTCGATACCGGCACCGGCGAGATCACCGGCAAGCCCACCACGAGCGGGACCTACACGGTACGGGCGACCGCCGCCGATGCCTCCGGCCATGCCGCGTCCACCGCGTTCGTATGGACCATCAGCCCCGGCGCCATCACCGGCGTCGGCGGTCAGTGCATCGATGACCCGAGTCAGTCCACAACCCGCGGCACGCAGGTGCAGATCTACGACTGCAACCAGACCCGGGCGCAACAGTGGACAGTCGAAGCCGACGGCACTCTCACCGTGCTCGGGCTGTGTCTGACCGCCAGCCAAGGCGAGGCGGTCATCGCCGATTGCGCGGGGGCGAGCAGTCAGGTGTGGCAGCCACAGAACGACGGCACCCTGTCCAACCTGGGCACTGGTGCCTGCCTCGAGGACCCGGGTGCCGGAGGTTCTGCCACGAGGCTGCTTGTCGCCACATGCACTGGCACACCGCAACAGCAGTGGCAGCTGCCCGGTGGCCCGGCACTCATCCAGGTGACCAACCCGGGTGACCAGAACACGGTGAAAGGCGCCGCGGTCAGCCGACAGATCAACGCGCATGGCGGGTCGCTGAGCTATGCGGCGAGCGGGCTGCCCGCGGGCCTGGGCATCAACGCGAACACCGGCCTGATCACGGGCACCCCCACCGCTGCCGTTGTGGCCAGCGTCACCGTTACCGCGACCGACTCGTCCTCCGGTGCCACCGGGCACACCTCGTTCACCTGGACGGTGAACGTCGCGTCCGGCGCAATTGTCGGCGTGGGCGGCAGTTGTGTGGACGACGCGAACAGTTCGACGGCGGACGGCGCGACGATCCAGATGTGGATCTGCGACCAGACTGGGGCGCAAGCCTGGACGGAGGGGCCAGACGGCACGCTCCGGGCGCTCGGCAAGTGCCTGACCGCGCTGAACCGGGCTGTCGTGCTGGAGACGTGCACCGCGGCGGCGACCCAGGTCTGGCAGCTGCAGCCGGACGCAACGATCCGCAACTCCGGTGCTGTGGCATGCCTGACCGACCCGGGATCGGGCGGCTGGGGTACCGCGCTGACGGTGGTCACCTGCGATTCGTCCGCCGCGGACCAGCGCTGGACATATCCGTCCTGATCGATCACCACTCGCGGGTGCCCGGAGCTGTCACCAGGCTCGGGTACCCGCGACCATACCAGGAATCGCCGCTGGTCTCGATCTCCACCACGGCGGTCCACATTGTCTAGCCGATGTCGATACCGGCGCAGCTCTTCGCCCCAACCTCAGCCATGAACGATTCTTCCTTCGGTGAAGGCGCAATGGGCCAGGGCCGCATGGGCCGTCTTGATCGTCACACATCAGCGAACGGGCGGCCCGCCATGGTTGTCGGCGGCGAACTGGTCGGTGCCCAGCACGGTGAGGAGAGCGAGTTTGTCGTGGCTTTCGGTGCCCGGGGTGGCGGTGAAAATGACCAGCGACTGGCCTTGGTCGGGCTCGAGGAGAATCTGGCAGTAGATGTCTAGCCGGCCGACCTGAGGGTGGACGAAGCGTTTGGTGTCGCTCCACCGCAGGCGTACCTCGTGGCGTTCCCACAGGTCGGCGAACTCCTTGCTGGTCTGCCGCAGCACGTCGGCCAAGTCCGCCGCGTCGGAGGCCGGGCCATCCCGGGTGACGGCCCCTCGCAGGAGCGCGACGTTGATCCGGCTGTGGATGTCGTGATCCTCGTCCAGGTATCGCGTACGGGCGGCCGGATCGGTGAACCAGCGGTACGTCGCGCTGCGGGCGTGGCCGGTGTAGCCGGTCTGGTCGCCGAGCAGTGCCACCGCCGACGGTGTCTGCAGCAGCGTCTCGCCCAGCGGTCCCATGACCTGTGCGGCGGTGCTGGTCAGGCCGTCCATTACACGCATCAGCCCGGGGCTCACGTGTTGGGAGCGTAGGTCGTGGCGGGCGCTGCGATAGCCGGCGAGTTGGAACAGGTGGTCGCGTTCGTCCGGGGTCAGGCGCAGGCCGCGGGCGATGGCGGCCACCATCTGTTCGGACGGCTGCGGGCCGTCGCCGCGTTCCAGCCGGGCGAAGTAGTCGGTGGACATGGTGCAGAGCTCGGCCACCTCTTCGCGGCGCAGTCCCGGGGCGCGGCGGCGTTGCCCGCGGCGAAGTCCGACGTCCTCGGGTTTCAGCGCCGCGCGGCGGCTGTGAAGGAAGGCCCCTAGCGACGAACGGTCGAATGTCCGGTCCATGGTTGCCATCGTCGCCGTTGCGGCGCCGTTCAGCCATGACCTGCCATTCAGTGGTTGTACGTGTCCTTCCTGTGTCGGTGCCGGGCGGGTTGACTGATCTGGCGATCGCGGTCGCCCCGATCTTCAAGAACAAGGAGCTGGGTCAATGACCAGATGGACAGCGAACGACCTGCCGGACATGACCGGCCGCACAGTGCTGATCACCGGTGCCGGCCGTGGTCTCGGCTTGATCGCGGCGCGGGAACTCGCTCGTGTCGGCGCACGGGTCGTGCTGGGTGTGCGCGACACCGGCAAGGCCAGTAGCGCCGTCGCCGGGATGCCCGGCGCCTTCGACGTCCGTAAGCTCGACGTGGCGGATCTCGGTTCGGTGCGAGTCTTCGCCGCCGCATGGCGCGACGACATCGACATCATGATCAACAACGCGGGCGTGATGGACATCCCTGCCGCGCGTACCGGTGACGGCCTGGACTTGCAGACCACCACCAACTACACCGGGCCGTTCCTGCTGACCAACCTGTTGCTCGACCGCATCACCGATCGCGTGGTGCACGTCACCAGCCAACTGCACCGGCAGGGCAAGATCGACCTGAAGGACCTCGACTGGCGCACCCGCGGCTACAACGGGATGAGCGCCTATGAGGCGTCGAAGCTCGCCGTTGTGCTGTTCTCCCTGGAACTGCAGCGCCGCTTGACCGCCGCCGGCAGTACGGTGCGTTCGGTGCTCGCCAGCCCGGGCATCGCCCGCACCGCACTGGCCGCGCACTCGCGCTCGAACGTGATCAACCGGCTGCGGTTCCTGACCAACGACCCGGAAATCGGGGCGTTGTCGTTGCTCTACGCTGCGACCCAGGATGTCCCAGGTAACTCCTACATCGGAGCGGACGGCTTTGGTGGACTTCGCGGTCACCCGGCCCTTCGCCGGCCGGGCAAGGCCGGTCTCGACCATGCCTTGGCCGGTCGGCTGTGGGACGCGACCGCCGACTTGGTCGTGGCGGTGGAGGCCCGATGAGCTACCTGGAGGCCACCGACCACGCCGAGATCTTCGTGCCGCACGGCTATCCTGAGCGGACCGTGGACCTGGGCGAGATACGGATGAACTACGCCGTGGCCGGCGATCCCGGCCTGCCGGCCATGCTGCTCATCCCGGCGCAGACGGAGTCCTGGTGGGGCTACGAACCCGCCATGCGCTTGCTGCGAGATCGCTTCCAGGTGTACGCCGTGGACCTGCGCGGTCAGGGCCGGTCCACCTGGACACCCGGCCGCTACAGCGTGGACATCTTCGGCGGTGACCTGGTCCGGTTCATCGACCGGGTAGTCCGACGGTCGGTCGTGGTGAGCGGGCTGTCCTCCGGCGGCGTCGTGGCTGCGTGGCTGTCCGCGTTCGCCGCACCCGGCCAGATCCGCGGCGCGGTCTACGAGGACGCCCCGCTGTTTGCCTCGCAAACCGATCCCGCGGTCGGGCACTCCATCCGGCAGGGCGTCGCGCCGGTGTTCCGCCTGTGGCATAAGTGGCTCGGCCCGCAGTGGAGTGTCGGCGACTTCACCGGGATGCAGAAGGCCATCGGCCGCGAGGTCCCCGGCTGGATGCTCGCCGTGCTGAGCCGGATGGCGCCGGCCGGCCCCGGCGGGCCGCCAGCGGAACCGCCGCAGGACCTACGCGAGTACGACCCCGAGTGGGGCGACGCATTCGTCTCCGGCCGAGCCACCGTCAACTGCGACCACGATGCCTTGCTCCGCCAGGTCAAGGTGCCGGTCCTGTTCACCCACCACTTCCACCATATCGACCCGGACACCGGCAACGTCCTCGGCGCGATCACCGACCACCAGGTGGCACGGGTGCGGCAGCTCATCGAGGCCACCGGCAACCCGTTCACCTACCACGCATTCCCGGACATGCCGCACTCCATGCACGGCCACGACCCGGCCACCTATGCCGCCATCGTCGCCGACTGGGCCGCCCGCTTGCCCACGCCGGTACTCACCAGGAGCACCTGGTGACACCAACCTCATCCGAAGCAGTCCCGCTGGAGGCAACCGGTCGTCGGCTGCTGTTCACCGAGGCGCACCCCGTCAAACGGTTCTCCCCGACCGCGATCGGCGACGCCGAGCTGGCCGGGATCTGGGACCTCGCGAAATGACCGCCGAGGATGTTCAACATCCAGCCACTTCGCGTGCTCTTCGTGCGTTCCCCCGACGGTTTTGATCGTCTCCTGCCGCAGCTCAGAGATTATCTGGCAGCCGACGGCACCGAGTGGATGCGCTGGGCCGGTTCAGTGCCGCTCTCCGGGCGGCATCGGCGGCGGTGCTGTCGCGCAGAACGGTCTGCTCAAGGACGGCGCGATGGGAGCGGGACAGCGTGGCGAGAGCCTGCTCGACCACGAGGCTGCTCGCCACGTCGTCGGCCGAGTCGGCCGCAGTGTGCCCGGGCAGTTGAGAAAAGTCGATCCCGGAGGGGCACGCGCGCCGGCCCCGCCGGCTGTCGACGGCCAAGTTGTGAGCCACCCGCATCAGCCAAGCTCGGACCGATCCGTGCGCGGCCGTCATCCGGTCGATGTGGTGCCAGGCCCGCAGGAACGTCTCCTGAACGATGTCTTCGGCCCAGGCCCGGTCACCACCGGTGAACCGGACGGTGTACGCCAACAGGGATGACCGGTGCCCCTGCACCAGCGCCTCGATCAGGCGCGTGTGATCTTCTCGCATGATTCCACGCTCGCAAAAGGCAAGGCACCGGATCCAGGCCGCAAGTTCGGGGGATTTGCCGTCAGCGCATCCCTCAGATGAGGGGGATCCGACCGGGCGGCACAGGGTCAGCTTTCGGGCGGCGCGAACAAGCGTGCACGGCGGTATTGGTACGGTGACGAGTACTGGACGTGTTCCTCGCGTTGGCCGAGTGCCTCCCTACTCGGGACGCGAGGGTGGCGCCGGCTTGGACTGAGTCCCGATCGCTGCGCCAGTTCTGGTTCCGATCAATACCCTGCCCCTGCTCGCCCTGTCCGGGCGCGCCTTCGCACTGGCGCTGACCGCCACGGTCTGCGCGGCGCTGCTGGTGCGCAGCCACCGCGCGTTCACGCTGGAGGTGGTGGGTCTGGGCGGCGCCGCCGCCATCGGCGGCTTCTGCCTGCTGCTGTATGCCGTGCACACCGCAGCGGCGTCCGCGATGGAGGTGCTGGTGCTCGCCGGACTCGCCGTCGTCGGCGCGGGCCTGCTGCTCAGCGTGTACGGCGCGAAGACGCCACACCCGCCGGCCAACCCGGCGTCGCCGACCGGCCGGCGGCCCACGCCGTGGCGGCGGAAGGCGGAGGGGCTCGGGGTGGCCGCGAGCATCGCGATGACGCCGCTGGCCATGGGCGTCTTCGGCGTATTCGGCCAGCTCATCAGGTTCGGGCGAAACCTTTTCTGACCCGGTCGTGGAGGGGTGGTTCGGGCACCCGGGCGGGCCGGCCGGTGGCGAACTCCTTGCGCAGCACCGGGATCACCTCCGCGCCGAGCAGGTCGAGCTGATCCAGGACCGTGGCCAGCGGCACACCGGCGCCGTCGAGGAGGAACAACTGGCGCTGGTAGTCGCCGAACGCGTCGCGGAACCCGAGCGTCTGGTCGATGACCTGCTGCGGGCTGCCCACCATGAGCGGTGTCTGGCGCAGGAAGACCTCCAGCGGCGGGCCGTGGCCCATGACCCGGGAATTCTGGAAGTACGGGCGGAACTCGCGGATCGCCTGCTGCGAGGCGCGTCGCAGGAACAGATATCCGCCGACACCGACGATCGCCTCATCCGGCGCGCCGTGGCCATAGCGGGCATACCGCTCGCGATAGGTGGCGACGATCCGCTGGAAGTGCTCGATCGGCAGGTAGGTGTTGTTGGCGAAGAAGCCGTCGCCGTATCGGGCGGCCAGATCCGCGGTTTCGGGGCTGTGGATCGAGCCGTGCCAGACGAACGGCGGTTCCCCGTCCAGCGGCCGGGGTGTGGCCGTGAACCCGCGCAGCGGAGTGCGGAACCGGCCGTCCCAGTCGACCGTCTCCTCGCGCCACAGCCGGTGCAGCAGCGCGTAGTTCTCGGCGGCCAGCGCGTGGCTGTGGCGGATGTCCCGGCCGAACCACGGGTACACCTGGCTGGTGTTGCCCCGGCCCAGCATCAGGTCCACCCGGCCGTCGGCCAGGTGCTGCAGCATGGCGTAGTCCTCGGCCATCTTCACCGGGTCGTTCGTGGTGATCAGCGTGGTCGCCGTGGACAGGATCAGCCGG
>DATEJJ010000136.1:0-2232 GCA_035278125.1 Rugosimonospora sp. | reverse complement strand
CCGGATAACGAGTTCGCAGGCCACCGGAAAGTGACGATCACGGCCAGCATCTTACCCCGTTCGCCGTCGCGGTCCGCACCGCGGCTCCGGTAGGTGGCGCCATACCACGGCGAAGCGGCCGGGCCTCGGGCCGGCGGGATACCAGGACCGTTCGGGTGGTCAATGACGGCCGGAACCGGAAGCGGCGGGCACATATGGCGCGGCCGGGGTGTTAATAAAGTGCGGTGCCGCCTGTCGCGTGGCACCATCGGGGGAACGAACGACGCGAATACCGGAGGACAATGAGCGCGGTCTTTAACGAGCAGCCGGACCTGGGCGAGCCAGATCTGCAGAACATGGACCTGGAGGACCGGCACGCGCTGCAGCGGGTGGCCGGGCTCTCCACCGAACTGCAGGACATCAGCGAGGTCGAGTACCGGGCGCTCCGGCTCGAGCGGGTCGTGCTGATCGGTGTCTGGGCCGAGGGCAGCCTCGCCAGCGCGGAGAATTCGCTGCGCGAGCTGAGCCGGCTGGCGGAAACCGCAGGCTCCGAGGTGCTCGAGGGCCTCATCCAGCGGCGCAGCCGGATCGACGCGGCCACCTACGTGGGCTCGGGCAAGGCGCGCGAGCTGGCGGGGATCGTCGCGGCGGCCAGCGCCGACACCGTGATCTGCGACGGCGAGCTCACCCCGAGCCAGCTGCGCCGGCTGGAAAGCGTGGTGCAGGTCAAGGTCATCGACCGGACCGCGCTGATCCTGGACATCTTCGCCCAGCACGCGCGCAGCCGCGAGGGCAAGGCCCAGGTCGAACTGGCCCAGCTGCAGTACATGCTGCCCAGGCTGCGCGGCTGGGGCGAGTCGCTGTCCCGGCAGGCCGGCGGCCGGGTGGCCGGCGGCGGCGGCATCGGTACCCGGGGCCCGGGCGAGACCAAGCTGGAGACCGACCGGCGGCGGCTGCGGGCGCGTATCTCCCGCCTGCAGAAGGACATCTCCGGCATGTCGACCGGCCGGAGGGTGCAGCGCGGCCAGCGGCGGCGCCGCGACGTGCCGTCGGTGGTGATCGCCGGGTACACCAACGCGGGTAAGTCGAGCCTGCTCAACGTGCTGACCGGGGCCGGTGTGCTGGTCGAGGACGCGCTGTTCGCCACCCTCGACCCGGCCGTCCGCCGGGCCGAGACCCCCTCCGGGCGGGCGTTCACGCTGACCGACACCGTCGGCTTCGTCAGGCACCTGCCGCACCAGCTGGTCGACGCGTTCCGGTCCACGCTGGAGGAGACCGCAGAGGCGGACCTCATCCTGCACGTGGTGGACGGGTCCGACGCCGAGCCCGAGGCGCAGATCGCCGCGGTCCGCGGCGTGCTGGCCGAGATCGGCGCGGGGCACGTGCCCGAACTCGTCGTGGTCAACAAGACCGACTCGGCCGACCCGGTCGTCCTGCAGGGCCTGCGCGCCAGGGAGCCGGGCAGCCTCAGCATCTCCGCGAAGACCGGGGCGGGCCTGGCCGCGCTGCGCGACGCCATCGAGGCCGCGCTGCCCCGGCTCGACGTTCAGGTCAAGGTCACCGTCCCGTACAGCCGCGGCGATCTGCTCGCCCGGGCTCACGCCGAGGGCGAGGTGCTGGCCACCGAACATATCGCGGACGGTACGCTGCTCCAGGCACGGGTGCCGCCCGCCCTGGCCGCGCAACTCGAGGCCGTGCTGGACGATTGTGTCCAAGTCCAAGCGTGATAGTGGTCACGTTTGGCGGGTATTTTCTCGCTAGCGCGGGGCGCTTTACCCGCGTCGGCGGATAGGCTGCGACATTTCGCTCAAAGGCTTGTCTGCGATGGTGGCGGTGCAATAGCGTATCTGCGTCGTTACGTTAGCTGCCGTACCCGCTCGGCCAGTACCATGATCGGCGCCGGCGCAGCGCGCGGTACGCAGCGCAGCTCGTCTAGTGCCGTCGGGTCGTCCGGCGTGTACGTGTCATGGCAGGTGGACGCTCATGGCGCATGGGATCAGCCGCCCCGGGGGGGACTGCCAGTGACCGTTCGGCTGCTGACCAACATCGGTCGCCTGTGGACAGGCTCGGAGATCCTCAGCAACGCCGCCGTCGTGACCGGCGACGACCGGATCGCCTGGGTCGGCCCCGCGGCCGAGCTGCCTCAGCGCATCCCGGGTGTGGTCGACGACATCGTCGACGTGGACCAGGTGGAGAACCTGGGCGGCGGCCTGGTCACGCCCGGGCTGATCGACGCCCATACCCACCCGGTGT
>DATEJJ010000135.1:0-4819 GCA_035278125.1 Rugosimonospora sp. | reverse complement strand
CGACCCCACCTACTCGCAACCCCTCGTACATGCCTGGAACAGGAAGGTCAAGCAAGCCGACGCATACATCGTCATCACGCCGGAGTACAACCACAGCGTCCCCGGCGGCCTGAAAAACGCCATCGACACCGTCTGGTTCTCCTTCGGCTTCCGCAACAAGCCGGTGGCCGCGGTTGGCTACAGCGGTGGCATCGGTGGCGGCATCCGCGCCATCGAGCACCTCGCGCACATCTTCGTCGAGGCCGAAGCCGTCCCGCTGCGCAACACCGTGGTACTCCCCTACGTCACCACCGCCTTCGACGACCAGGGCAAGCCGGTCAACCCGGCGACCGACATCAGCCTCCAGGTGATGCTCGACGACCTCGCGTGGTGGTCCTCGGCGCTGGGCAAGGCCCGGACCGCCGGGGAACTCGTTCCGGGTCAGCTGCGAGCCCGGGCCGCGATGGCCGCCGCCTCCGCATAACCCGAGGAGACGCGAGATGAGCTTCGACACCCGCGCCGGCACCCGCGGCGCCCGCCAACCCAGCGGCCGAGTCATGGTGTGGTTCAACAAGCTGATGGCCAGGCGCATCCGCAAGGGCGGCCAGTTCATGGGCTTCAACGCGCTGGTGCTGACCACCGTCGGCCGCAAGACCGGCGCCGAACGCACCACCCCGGTCGGCTGGTTTCCCGACAAGGACGGCGGCTGGCTGATCGTCGCGTCGGCGGCCGGCGCGCCGGGCAACCCGGCCTGGTACCACAACATCGCCGCCCACCCGGACAAGGTGCAGATCGAGGTGGACGGCCGCAAGATCCCAGTCACCGCCGAACAACTCCATGGACTGCAACGCGCCGACGCATGGGTACAGATCGTCACCGCCGCACCCCGCTTCGGCGCATACCAGGAAAAGACCGACCGGGAACTGCCCATCATCCGCCTGGTACCCCGGTCCTGACGGTGGCTGGCTGACCGCCACGCCATCGTCGTCCAACGGTCATGATCATTGTTATGACCCGCAGACTCGCCAAGTCCCGTTCATAGACAGGCTTTTCAGAGACTGGACTCCAGGAGCTGCTGGAGTTGCTTGGCACGCGCATCGTGGTACTCGACGTTGGACTGGGCCTGGTGGTCGATGGTCAGCACGCCGTCGACGAACGTGAACCCGCTGTTGCTGTGGTATTGCCCGGAGTTCCTGATGATGATCTTTGTGAGTCCTGACTTGAGGGCGTCCTTGCCGAGATCATCGATGGTGATCGCGGCCAACGCCTCGGCCAGCGGCCCGAAGTACACCTTGGTGAAGAACTCCGGATAGTCGTCGGCGTAGCCGTCGACGGCCAACTCGTCCCAGGCGACCTCGACCGGCACCTCGAAGCAGGCGGCCTGATCGATTCTGTGCTTCCAGTGCGGATACTCGTCGGTGCTGAACTTCTGTGCCGCACGCCGTTCCGCCAGACCCATGGTCATCCTCCTCATCTCGAATGTTGTCACAGTACGGTGTTGAGTCGGCGCGCGATCTCCGCGTCCAGACCCCGCGGGAGTGCGGCGGTCAGGTCCACGACGACGAGCAGTTCACCCGGCGAACGCTCGATCCCGAGCGGCTCCCCGACCCGGTGCTCGACCCGCACGGTGGTGACGGCTGCCCACGCCGCCCGCCCCAGGTCGTCGGCGCGTACCGCCGATACCGCCCCATGCAGCGCCGCCAGTAGCGCGGCGAGGTTCGCCGTGGCTGCCGGCGGGTCCGGCATCGCGGCCCAGTCGAGCCGCAACGGCAGGTCGTGCATTGATGCGTACTCCCGCCGCAACGCCAGCCGGCTGACCGGCCGGCCAGCGGATGCCAGGGGAAGCACCCCACCGCTGAGCACGTCGCGAAACTGCTCGGGCGCCAGTACCCCGGCCGAGATGACATCACGCATCCGCAGGTACACGACCTCATCGAGCCGCTGGTGCCGGGCGGCCTGCACACCGATCACCACGACCTCGTCGCCGCGCTCGGCGCCGACGCCGAGCAACCGGCCCTCCACCACGTGGCCCGCGGCGATCCACAGCCGCACCACCGGCCGTTGGTCGACGGCGACCCCGATGGTGGCCGATGCAAGGATCTGCAACACCGTATCGGGTGCGAGGGCCGCGGCCTTCGCGGCGAGATCAGCGTCCACGCCGGCACAGCCTACCGGCTGTTGTCTATGCCCCGTAGGTTGAGGTCTCCACTGCCATGGATCCCGCACGGGCGTCAGATCGCGCGACGCCCTGGACGACACGCGACGGCCAGGCGCCGCCGAGGGCACACCAGGTACTGGTGTTCGCTACGTTCACCGGGTGTACGCCCACGTGGGTGTCCCGAGCGACACCGACACCGATCCTGCGGCCCGGGAACAGGTCGTGGCAGCGATCGCCCGGCGCTGCAGGGCCTGATCACGGTGACCACCACCCTGACCGAGGTGGACGGCGGCACCGACGTGCGCGTCGTCCACGACGGCACCCCGTCGGCTTTGGCTGAGTCGCGGCTCAGTCCAGGATGGAGTCGGGCGGCGGGATGACGCCGGGTCCGGTCACCGAGCAGGCCAGGGCCGCGGGGTCGGTCGCCGCCAGCGGGGCCGGCAGCGTCGGTGGCTGCGCGAACGCGGGGCGGCGCAGGTCCAGCATGTCCAGCAGGCTGTGCGCGTTGGCGTCCCGGTACGTCATGGCCGGCAGGTTCCACTTGGCCTCCAGCACCTTGAGAATGCTGGTGTGGTCGTACACCGTGTGCGAGACATGGTGGCGGCGCGCCCACGGCGACACCACCACGCACGGCACCCGGAACCCGTACCGGCCGAAGCCGTCGAAAACCTCGGTGCCGGGTACGGCCGGCGGGATGCTGTCGGGCAGCACCGCGCGGGGCGGCGGTACGTGGTCGTAGTAGCCGCCGTGCTCGTCGTAGGTCCAGATGAGCAGGCTGCGCGGCCAGCACGGGCCGCGCATCAACGCGTCCACCACCCGCGCCACGAACTGCTCACCCTGCGCGATGTTCTGCGGGTTCTCCTCCGACTGCCACTCGTACTGCGGGTCCACGATGCAGAAGTTGGGCAGGCTACCGGCGGCGGCGTCGGTGAAGAACTCGGCGTTGGACACATGCTTGGTGCGGTTGTTGAAAAACAGCGGCGGGAACAGCAGCGTGGTGGGCAGGCTGGTCAGATCGTAGTACGTCTTCCAGGTGATGCCGTGCGCGTCCAACCGGTCGTAGATGGTGCCGTTGGGCGGGTACGTGGTCACCGTGGGCAGGTCGTCACCCACCTGCCCGAACGACGTGGCGGCGAGCAGGTACCGGCGGTTGGGGTACGTCTGGCCGAGCACCGGTGCGAAGTACCGGTCGGCCAGCGGGAACACCGACGCCAGCGCGGCGTAGAAGGGCTGGTCGGCCGGGTCCCAGTAGCCCATCGCCACGGGGCCCGAGCCCGACCGCACGAAGCCGTCGTTGCGCCCGTTCGCGTACTGGACGTGGCTGTCCACCCAGTTCTGTGCGGGATGCCCCGGCAACTGGCAGCCGGTCGGCATGTGGAAGGCACGCTGCCGCCGGCCGTCCGGGTACGGGTTGGTCACCCGCGGCCGCCCGCGCCGATCCAGCGGGAAACCGTCGGCGCCGGGGCGGCGCAGCGTACCCAGCCGGTTGTCGTACGAGTGGTTCTCCATCATCACGACAACGACGTGCTCGATCTGCGGCAGCGTGTCCGTACCCTCGGGCAGGCGCGGGTACGGCCGCGACCCGGGCGGGCGCAGCCAGCCGCCGTCCCACGGCCCGGGCAGTCCGCTGGCCGCCGCCACCGCACCGGCGGCCAGCCCGCCGCGTAACACGTCGCGCCGGCTGGGCCGCCCCGGCGCACCCGCAACGGCTGTCATCCCGCACCTCCTATACGACGCAGTCGACCGACCGTCGCAGCGGGACGCACGGCCCAGGTACCCCAGCGGATAACGCCCGATGGCCAACACCTGAACATCGCGAAGGTCTATGGAGCCAGCCTGGTGGCGTCGACCGCTGCCGCCGTGGTGGCGTGCTACGGGTGGTGGGTGGTTTCGAGGAGTTGCGCCAGGTTGGCCAACGCGGTGCGGGTACCGGTCTCGGTGCCGGCCACGGGTACGCCGTCGGGGATGCCTTCGTGTCAGGGTAGCGGACACCGTGATCAGACCCTGCAGTGCCGGGTAATCGGTGTCCCTCGGTGTCATGCAGATGCACCTCGAACGGCCAGACGCCAGTAAGTAGACGACTACGCGGAAGTAGCCCGGCTCTTGCCTCGACGCGGTTCCGGCAGGAGTCCCTGCCCGACGATCGCGGTGACGTGTGGGGCGTACGCGGACCGTAAGGCCCATCGCGGCTATTGATCGCTATTCTTCCCTCCGAAGGATATTACGGGTCGTCCCGGCACAATGTAGGGCCAAAAGCATGCGCGTGACGTGTGCAGATCCGTGGCGCCTTCGCAGCTCGGCACCTGGCGCGGGCTTCCCCGCCCGGTGCCGCACTAGGGGATGAGGTAAGGGCAGAGAGGTGTGAGTGTCATGGATGCGAGAGGTCAGTACCGCACGCGGATGGTGTTGTCGACTGTCGCGCTCGTCGTGGTCGCGGCGGCGATGGCGGGCTGTGGTGGTTCCACGGGTAGTTCGGGAACCAGCGGTATGGGTGGTGGTACGGGGCAGGCGGCCGGCGGGCAGCAGGCCACCGGCGCCCCGGCCAACGGCGCGGGCACCGACATGAACTGCGACAAGATGCTGCAGGTGGTGTTCACCGAGAAGATCTCCCCCGGGCTGCCGGACAAATACTTCTTCAACCCGACTACCGCCACCATCAAGAAGGGCGAGTACATCTCGTTC
>DATEJJ010000134.1:0-2725 GCA_035278125.1 Rugosimonospora sp. | reverse complement strand
CGCCGCCTTGCCTGAGCCGGCGCGCCCGCGGCGGGCCACGTCGGCGTCGCCGCCACGGTGCCCCGCCCGGCGACGCCCCCCCGTTTGGTGTTCGCGTGTTGCGTAATCAACTACTGGTTGCGCAACAAGACTGTTGGTTGCGAACTACCGGGCGTAGCCTACCGGTCAGCATTCGGATGCTGTCAACGGTGAGATGGCAAATATTTCTCTATGTCAACGCACAGTTGACATCCTGAAGCCGGATGGTTGGATCGCGGTGGGGAGGTGACCTGATGCCGGATGGCGACGGATCGCTGGCTGACCGTCTGAACGAGCTGTTCAACCTGAGCCGGCCGCAGGGCCGGCAGTGGACGAACAGCGAGGTCGCCGCCGAGATCAGGAAGGCAGACCCCGCCATCAAGGTGAGCGGCGCCTACCTGTCCGCGATACGCGGCGGCAGCCGGAAGAACCCGTCGCCCGCGCTGCTGGCCGCCCTGGCCAGATTCTTCGGGGTATCCGCGGCCTACTTCTTCGACACCGAGCACGCCGACCGGGTGAACCAGCAGCTGGCCGCGCTGGACGAGATCCGGCAGGCCGGGGTCCGCTCCATCGCGCTGCGCGCGATCGGGCTGCCCGCGGAGAGCCTGGACGCGATGGCCGCGGTCCTCGACCAGATGCGCAAGCTGCAGGGCCTGCCGCCGGTACGGGAGGAGTAGCCCCGAGGTGAGCGCGACCCTGGAACCCGAACCGCGGGCTGGCGGCAAGCGCCTGAACCAGGTGCGCCGGGACTGCGAAGCCCGCCTCGCCACGCTGGACCTCCCCGAGGGCTCGACCATCACCGCACTGTGCCGGCAGATCGCCGCGCGGCGGGGCCGCGAGATCCACCTGATCCCGCTCGCCATGGCGGCCACCCACCCGTGCGGATTCTGGGTCGCCACCGAGGCCGCCGACTTCATCCTGTACGAGGCCAACACCAGCAGGACCCACCAGGAGCACATCGTGGCGCACGAACTGGCGCACATCATCTGCTGCCATCGTGGCACCAGCGCCCTCGACGACCTGAGCGCGCGTACGCTATTCCCCGACGTCGATCCCCAGCTCGTCCGGGACATGCTGGGCCGGGCCACCTACACGGACAGCCAGGAGCAGGAAGCGGAGGTGATGGCGTCGGTCATCCTGGAGCGGCTCAAGCGACACGTACCCGAGGCGGCACCGGCGGCCGCGGAGGACTTCGTCGAGACCGTCGCCCGCATCGAACGCGCGTTGACGTACCGTACTGCTCGCCGTGACCCGAACGCCAACAGATCCGGAAAGCAGCCATGATCTACACGATTCTCGAGTGGGGTTGCACGATCATCGCACTGGCGGCCTTCCTGTACCGCCTGGTCACCATCCCCGGTAGCCGCTTCGAACCGGCCATCACCGCGCTCTGTGTGTACTTCTTCGGCTCCTTCTTCAGCTTCTTCGTCGGCCTCGACCTGATCTCCCCGTACGTCGCCCGCGTGTTCGGGTACCACAACGTCACGATCATCCTGTCCCACGGCGCCGTCATCATCCTCACCGCCGCGCAGCTCGTGGTGCTGACCTACTGGGCGTACCCGGCGGAGGTGGCCCGGCGCCGCGCCCGGCAGACGATCTACGCCTTCGCCGCCGTACTCGCCGTGCTGGTGACGGTGTTCCTGGTGAGCCTGCCGATGGAGCGGCACGGAACGTCGGAGACATCGAGCCTGCTCAACCTGCACAACGGCACCTACGCGGCGTACCTCGTCGCGGTGACCACGGTGATCGCGCTCGGCCAGGTCATCACCGTCCGCGTCTCCTGGGGGTTCAGCCGGGTCACCGCCAGCCCCTGGCTGCGCCGCAGCATGTGGATGGTGGCCGCGGGCGCGGTCCTGATCCTGGTGTACTCCGCGATGCGGATCACCGAGGTCGTGTGCGTGCAGCTCGGCGTGGACATCGCCGCGTGGGACCCGGTGCAGTGGCTCGCCGGCGACGTGGGGTCGCTGCTGGAGCTGCTCGGCTGGACGGCACCGGGCTGGGGCCCGTCGCTGACCACCGCCGCCCGTTGGCTGGGCAACTACCGCCGGTACCACCAGCTGCGTCCACTGTGGACAGCGCTGCACCGGGCCACGCCGGACATCGCGCTGGCCCAGCCGCCCGCCCCGCTGGGTGAGCTGCGCCTCATGGACCTGAACTACCGGCTGTACCGCCGGGTCATCGAGATCCTGGACGGCCAGCGGGCCCTGCGCCCGTACATCGACCTGCGGGTGTACGACGCGATCCGGCGCAGCGCGCTGACCGGCGGTACCGGCTCGGTGGAGCCGCTGACCGAGGCGCTGTGCCTGCACGCGGGGCTGCGCGCCAAGGCGAGGGGGTACCCGGTGCTCACCGACCCGGCGGTACCCGTGGCGGTGTTCCACCCCGAGGACCTGGCCGGGGAGACCGCCCGGCTGGCGGCCGTGGCCAGGGAGTTCCGCCGCTCGCGCGGCCTGGCCGAGTCGCTACCCATCGAGCAGGCTCACCCGGCGCAGTGAGCGGAGCGGGCGGCCGCCCGGCCTGGACCGAGGCGCCACGAGCCGCAACCAACCACAGCGCCGCCGCCGAGGGAAGGCCGGGCACCAAGGCCGCCCGCGCAGCGAACCAGGAAGCACCGTGCGGAGCGGGCGGCCGCCCGGCCTGGACCGAGGCGCCACGAGCCGCAACCAACCACAGCGCCGCCGCCGAGGGAAGGCCGGGCACCAAGGCC
>DATEJJ010000133.1:0-2516 GCA_035278125.1 Rugosimonospora sp. | reverse complement strand
CTGACCCGGCCGACCGCGCGGCCGGCGCCACCCCGGTCGCCGAAGGCTCCGGGGCTGCCGGGCAAGGGGCCGGCATCCGCGTCGAGCATCAGCACCGGGCCCGGCGGCATGGCGAGCAGGCCGTCCGGTATCTCCACGTGCGCGGTCACGCCGCCGCCGGGCGTATGGCCCAGGGTGACCCGCAGCCCGTGGCGGCGGGCGAGGCGGCCGACCACGAAGAGGCCGAGTACCTCGGTGGGGGCCAGGTCCAGGCGCTCCCGGCGGGTCAACCGGGCGTTCTCCTCGGCCAGCCGCTCTGGGGTCAGGCCGATACCGTGGTCCACAATGGACACCTCGGTGCCGTACGGGATGGCGGTGGCGTAGAGGGATACGGAGGTGTGCGGCGGGGAGAACATGGTGGCGTTCTCCATCAGCTCGGCGAAGACCAGTACCAGGTCGCTGATGGCCGCCGGTACCAGCATCAGGCTGGGCGGGATGTCCACCAGTACCCGGGTGTAGTCCTCGATCTCGCCGAGCGCGAGCCGTACCACGTCGCCCAGCGGCAGTGGCGCCATGTGGTCGTCGCCGCTGGTACCGCCGGAGAGCACCACCAGGCTGCCGGCGCTGCGGCGTAGCCGGTTCGACACGTGGTCCAGCCGGTACAGGTCGGAGAGGCGGGACGGGTCGGTCTCGGCGCGCTCCAGCCGGTCGATCAGGGCGAGCTGCCTACCGACGAGGTTCTGGGTACGCCGGCCCACGTGGCCGAACATCTGCGCCACGTTGCGCCGCCCGGCCACCTGCCGCTCCACCAGCCCGGCGGCCGTCGCCTGTACCCGCTCGAACGCCCGGGCCAGCTCACCGATCTCGTCCCGCCCGCCGGTGTCCACCCGATCCAGGCGTACCGGCTGCACGGTCTCGCTCTCGTCGTCGGAGACCCGCACCAGCTCGTCCTCGGCGATGGTGGCCATCCGCTCGGCGGAGCGGGTGAGCCGGGCCAGCGGCCGGGACACGGCGCGTACCACGGTGGCGGAGAGCAGCACCACGATCAGGATCAGCAGCAGGGCCAGCCCGACGGTGGCGTACGCGGCCACGGTCTGCCGGCGCTGCTGCGCGGTGACCTGCTGGATCACGTCGGCGGTGAGCTTCTGCTCGGCGAAGCGGCCCACGTTGTTGACCGCCTCGGTGGCGTCGAACATGGCCTGCCGGCTGACCCCGGCCAGGGCCTTGCCGGGGTTGGTCTGGAAGGTCGTGACGAAGTCCGCGCCCAGCCGGGTGTTCAGCGCGTCCGGTACGGCGGCGTACAGGGCGGCCTGCGCGGGGGTGGCGTACTCGCCGAAGGTGGCGTCGAGGGCCGCCGAGTTGACGTAGTCGGCGGTGAACTCGGTGACCGCCCACGGGGAGCCGGTGGCCGCCGCGTAGGTGAGGATCACGCTGCCCAGGTTGATGCCCTCGTTGAGGCGCAGCACCAGGTCGAGGGCGTACACCTGCCGGCCGGTGGGGGTGGTCAGGTCGGCGTGGAACAGCAGCCGCAGCGAGTCGATGGTGCCCGTGATCAGCGCGCCGTACTGGGTGATCACCGCCTCGGGCGTGGTACGCCGCGCCAGCACCGCCGCGCGTAGCGGGGCCAGCGAGCCCATCCCACGCAGCTGCTGTACGGCGCTGGGCGGCAGCTCACCGCCCTGCGTCGCGAGTATCTCGTCGATCTGGTCCCGCACGCCGATAGTCGCGCCGGCCAGCCGGTCCTGGTCGACCAGGTCGAGCAGGTACGCGACGGAGAGCAGCCGCTCCTGCTGCAGGGCCTGGAGCAGCACGCCGACCTGGTTGGCCACCCCGGTCAGCCGCACCACGGCGGCGGCCTGGCGGGCCTGCTGCACCTGGTTCACCGCGATCGGGGTGACCAGGCCGACCACGGCCAGCAGCGGGATCGCCACCAGCAGGGAGAGCTTGCCCCGGATCCGGAGCCTACCGAGCAGCACCAGACCACTCCCGCTCATCGGGCACCCGGAAGCCGGGGCCAGGCCAGGACGGAACCCGATCGGCAGTCGGAACCCGATCCGCCGGCGGAACCCGATCCGGGGGCGGAACCCCCGGTGCCGCGGGGGCGGACGGCGGCCGTACCCGCCGCCTCGAACCGGAGCCCAGCAGCAGCGACAGCCCGGCGAACAGCACCGCCGTGGCCGCCGCGGCCAGCGCCAGGCGGCGCTCCGGAGTGAGCCCGGAGGTCCGCTGCGCGAGCAGCCGGTCCAGCTCGCGGAGGATGCCGCCGTTCAGGCTGGCGGCCGCGGTGACCAGGCCGGCCTGGACCTGGCGCAGCTGGGCCAGGTTGCGGTGCACCGTGGTGGGCAGCATGTCGGTGGCGGTCAGCGTGGTCAGCGACTGCACCGCGAGCTGGAACTTGTCGACGACGCCGAGCAGGGTGCCGCCCAGGGTGGGGCTGATGCTCGCCTCCTCGGCCAGGGTCAGGCCGTCCAGGGTCTGTGCGGTCGCGGCCAGGGTCTCGGCGCGGGCCTCGGCCACGTCGAGCAGCGCATCGGCGG
>DATEJJ010000132.1:0-18624 GCA_035278125.1 Rugosimonospora sp. | reverse complement strand
CGGGCTGGGCGTCGCGGCGGGTGGCGGGTACGGGCTGGCGAGCGTGGCCGGGGTACGCGTGGCGTGGCCGGTGCTGTGCCTGCCGGCCGGCATGCTGGTGGCCGCCGCGGGCATGTTCGCCGCGGTACGCGGGCGGTCCTGGCCGGCGCTGGGTGCCCGGTACGAGCGCCCGCGCGCGGTACCGCAGATCTCCGCGGTCGAGGAGGATCAGGTGCAGCGGATCGGCCCGTCCCCGTCCGACGTGGCCATGTGGGACGCGCTGGATCGCGGCGAAGACCCGAGCCGGTGACCGGCGGTGACCGCATTATGCAGTACCCGCTCTCGTGAGCAGCGCCATACCCCGGACATCTCGCCCTCCGTGGTGCCCCCTAGCATCGGCTCATGACACCCGGAGAGGCGAGTCCGATGTCAGCTGCGGAACCGGCGAGTGTGCTCGACGAGATCCTTGCCGGTGTACGGGAGGACGTGGCGGCCCGGCAACAGCAGGTACCCCTGGAGCGCGTGCGCGCGCTGGCCGCTGAGGCGCCGCCTGCGAAGGACGCGTACGCGCTGCTGCGCGAGCCGGGCGTGGGCGTGATCGCCGAGGTGAAGCGCGCGTCGCCGTCCAAGGGCCGGCTGGCCGACATCCCGGACCCGGCGGACCTGGCCCGCGAGTACGCGGCCGGCGGCGCCCGGTGCATCTCGGTGCTGACCGAGGCGCGCTGGTTCGGCGGCAGCCTGGAGGACTTCGACGCGGTACGGGTGGCGGTCGACGTGCCGCTGCTGCGCAAGGACTTCGTGGTGTCCAGCTACCAGGTGCACGAGGCGCGGGCGCACCGTGCCGACATGGTGCTGCTGATCGTGGCCGCGCTGGAGCAGAACGTGCTCGCCGGGCTGCTGGAGCGGGTCGAGTCGCTCGGCATGACGGCGCTGGTCGAGGTACACACCGAAGAGGAGGCCGACCGGGCGCTGGCCGCCGGGGCCCGGGTGATCGGGGTGAACGCCCGCAACCTGCGCACCCTGGAGGTCGACCGGGAGGTATTCGAGCGCATCGCACCGGGCCTGCCCAATAACATCGTGAAGATCGCCGAGTCGGGGGTACGCGGGCCGCACGACCTGATCCGCTACGCCTCCTCGGGTGCCGACGCCGTACTGGTGGGTGAGGGTCTGGTGACGCAGAAGAGTCCGCGTGACGCGGTTGCCGAGCTGGTCACGGCCGGGTCGCACCCGGCGACGCCGAGGCCGGTCCGGTGAGTTCGTTGCTGTCCGCGGCCGGGCTGGTACCGGACACCGCCGGCCACTTCGGGCGGTACGGTGGCCGGTTCGTACCGGAGGCGCTGATCGCCGCGCTGGAGGAGTTGGACCGCGCGTACCGGCACGCGCAGGCCGACGAGGCGTTCCAGGCCGAGTTCGGGCGGCTGCTGCGGGACTACGCGGGCCTGCCGAGCATGCTGTACGAGGCGCCCCGGCTCTCCGCCGAACTGGGCGCCCGTATCCTGCTCAAGCGCGAGGACCTCAACCACACCGGCGCGCACAAGGTACGCAACGTGCTGGGCCAAGCGCTGATCACGTCCCGGATGGGCAAGACCCGGGTGATCGCGGAGACCGGGGCCGGCCAGCACGGGGTAGCCAGCGCGACCGCCGCCACGCTGTTCGGCTTCGAGTGCGTGGTGTACATGGGCGAGGAGGACACCCGCCGGCAGGCGCTGAATGTGGCGCGCATGCAGATGCTGGGCGCCGAGGTGGTACCGGTGACCACGGGCTCGCGCACGCTCAAGGACGCGATGAACGAGGCGCTGCGCGACTGGGTGACCAACGTGGCGAGCACGCACTACCTGATCGGCACGGTGAGCGGGCCGCACCCGTTCCCGGCGATGGTGCGGGACTTCGCCCGCGGCATCGGGGTGGAGGCGCGGGCGCAGGTACTGGAGCTGACCGGGCGGCTGCCCGACGCGGTGTGCGCGTGTGTGGGCGGCGGCTCCAACGCGATCGGCATCTTCCACGCGTTCATCCCGGACGAGGACGTGCGCCTGTACGGGTTCGAGGCGGGCGGCGACGGCGTGGAGACCGGCCGGCACGCGGCGAGCATCACCGGCGGCGCGATCGGCGTGCTCCACGGCACCCGTACCTACCTGCTCCAGGACGAGGACGGGCAGACCCGCGAGTCGCACTCGATCTCGGCCGGGCTCGACTACCCCGGGGTCGGGCCGGAGCACGCGTGGCTGCACGACACGGGCCGAGCCACCTACGAGCCGGTGACCGACGCCGAGGCGATGGCCGCGTTCCAGCTGCTCTGCCGTACCGAGGGGATCATCCCGGCGATCGAGAGCGCGCACGCGCTGGCCGGGGCCGCCCGGGTGGCCAAGGAGCTGGGCCCGGACGCGGTGATCCTGGTGAATCTCTCCGGCCGCGGCGACAAGGACGTGGAGACCGCGGGCCGCTACTTCGGCTACCTGGGTGGTGCGGCGGAGTGACCGTGCAGGCGGTGTTCGAGAAGGCCCGGGCCGAGGGGCGCGGGGTACTGGTGGGCTGCATGCCGGCCGGGTTCCCGACCGTCGAGCGCGGCATCGCGGCGATGCGGGCCATGGTCGAGGCGGGCGTGGACATCGTCGAGGTGGAGTTCCCGTACTCCGACCCGGTCATGGACGGGCCGGTCATCCAGCGGGCCAGCGAGATCGCACTGGCCGGTGGGGTGCGCAGCGGCGACGTGGTGCGCTCGGTCGCGGCCGTCGCGCAGGCCGGCGCGCCGGTGGTGCTGATGACCTACTGGAACCCCATCGAGCGGTACGGCGTGGAGCGCTTCGCGCGCGACTTCGCCGCCGCCGGTGGGGGCGGGCTGATCACGCCGGACCTGATCCCGGACGAGGCGGAGGAGTGGCTGGCGGCCTCCGACGCGCATGCGCTGGACCGGGTGTTCCTGGTCGCCCCGTCCTCCACGGACGAACGCGTCGCGCTGACGGTCGCCGCCTGCCGGGGCTTCGTGTACGCCACCAGCGTGATGGGCGTGACCGGTGCCCGAGCGCAGACCTCCAGCGAGGCACCGACCCTGGTGGCCCGGGTACGCCAGGCGACCGACCTGCCGGTCGGCGTCGGGCTCGGGGTACGGGACGGCGAACAGGCCGCCGCGGTCGCCGGGTACGCGGACGGGGTGATCGTGGGTAGCGCGCTGGTCCGTTGCCTGCTGGACGCGGCGGACGAGCGGGCCGGCCTCGCGGCCCTGCAAGCCCTCGTAGCCGACCTGGCCGCTGGCGTCCGCCACCCCACCCGCTGACGCTTTCGCGCCGCCGGTAGTTCAACCTCAGGGCGCGAAAGCCGCGTCCGCGGCGGCGGGCGCCAACGATTCCGCGTCGGGGATCTCGGGTTCGGCCACGCGGTGGACGTCGCTCAGGACGCCGGAGCGGCCGGCGTTCGCGTCGGCCAGGGCCTGGCGCGCGGTGGGCGTCAGGGGTTCCGGCAGCGTGTCGGGGTCGTGCCAGGACAGCCGGCAGATGCGGCCGGGCGCGTTCAGCGTCGCCTCGCCGTCCAGCTTGCCCCGGAAGACGTGCACGAGCACGTCGGGTAGCTCGTCGTCGGAGCCGTGGCCGGTCAGGTGGTACAGCCCGACCAGGTCGACGACCTCGACGTCGGTGCCGGTCTCCTCCCGGATGTCACGGACCACCGCGTGCAGCGGGCTCTCGCCATGGCGGATCTTGCCGCCCGGCAGGCTCCACAGCCGGTGTCCCTGGCTCTGCTGGCACAGCAGCACGCGGCCGGCGGGGTCCTCGATGACCGCCGCGACCGCCGAAGTGAGCGAGTCCATACCGAGAGACTATGTGCAGAACTGTGGTAAACCCAGGGGCGCGCCGAGGTGGCCGGCAGCGGTAGCGTGTGCACCCGTGAAGGACGTGCTCGCCGCCATTCCCAGCCCGACGTCTGCGGCCTGGCAACTCGGCCCGCTGGCGTTGCGCGCCTATGCGCTGTGCATCATCCTCGGCATCGTCGTCGCCTGCTGGATCACGGAGCGCCGCATGCGCCGCCGAGGGGCGCCGCCCTATCTGGTGCTCGACGTGGCCATCTGGGCGGTACCCGCCGGTATCGTGGGTGCCCGCGTGTACAGCCTCATCACCTCCCCGCAGGAGTACTTCGGCAAGGGCATCAGCCCGCTGGAGCCGCTGGAGATCTGGCACGGCGGCCTGGGCATCTGGGGTGCCGTGGCCGGCGGGGTGGGCGGCGCGTGGATCGCGTGCCGGATGAAGGGCGTACCGCTCACCTTCGTGATGGACGCGGCCGCGCCGGCGCTGCCGGTCGCCCAGGCCATCGGCCGTTGGGGCAACTGGTTCAACAACGAGCTGTACGGCCGGGCGACCAGCCTGCCGTGGGGCGTGCGGATCCACGAGATGGATCCGCAGAACCCGGGCCACGCGCTGGTGATGGACGGCAAGCCGGTGGTGCTCGGCACGTTCCAGCCCACGTTCCTGTACGAGTCGCTGTGGAACGTCGGGGTGGCGGTGCTGGTCTGGCTGCTGGACCGGCGGTACCGCTTCGGCCGGGGTCGCGCGTTCGCGCTGTACGTGATGGCGTACACGGTGGGCCGGTTCTGGGTCGAGTACCTGCGCGTGGACACCGCCAACCACTTCCTCGGGCTGCGACTGAACGACTGGATCGCGCTGCTCGTATTCGCCTGCGCGCTGGTCTACTTCCTCCGGATACGCGGACCGCAGGACCGGCTGGAGGTCGCCGAGGGCGGCGAGATCCAGGTCATCCGCGGCGACGCCCCGGCGCAGGCCGCCGCGCCGGAGGCCGCCGAGTCCGAGGCCGGAGAGCCGGAGGCCGGGACCGGAGAACCGGTGCCCGCCGAGGCAACGGCCGAGGCAAAGCAAGAAGCCGACGCGAAGGAAGAAGCGAAGCAGGAAGCCGAAGTGAAGACGGAAAAGGAGAAGAAGGCCGACGAAGGGGACGGGCCGCCGGGCGAGGAATCGAGCGAGGCCCGGTCGTCGTCGGCCGCGGACAGGTAGGGGTACGGGCATGCGCTCCGCGGTCGTGGTCGGTGCCGGCGTCGGTGGCCTCGCGGTCGCGGGCGCCCTGGCCCGTACCGGCTGGCAGGTCACCCTGCTGGAGCGGGGCGACCGGCTGCGGGGCGACAGCGCGGCGCTGCTGATCTGGCCGGAGGGGGTACGGGCGCTGCGCGCGCTGGACCTCGGCGACGGCCTGGGTGCCATCGCCAGCCCGGTACCCAGCCGGGGCATCCGCCGGCCCAACGGCCAGTGGCTGGTGCAGCCCGACCTGCCCAGCGCGGAGCCGGACGGCGCGGACACCCCGGGCTCGGTGGTGGTACACCGGGAGGATCTGCACGACACGTTGGTGGCCGGGCTCACCGACCGGATCGACATCCGTACCGGCATCGCGGTACGCACCGTCCGGCTGGTACGCGACGAGTCGCCCGCGGTGACCGACGGCCGGACCACCTGGACCGCGGACCTCGTGGTGGGCGCCGACGGAGTGGACAGCATCGTGCGCCGGCGGCTCGCGCCCGAGGCGACCGCGGTGGCGGCGGGCTGTGCCGCGTGGCGCGCGGTGATCCCGTGGTACCGGGCGCCGAAGTTCCCGGACGGGCTGGGTACCGGCGGCGAGACACTGGGCGGCGGCCACCGCTTCCGGTACGCGCTGCTCGGCGAGCGGGGTACGAGCGGCGGGTCGAGCCGGGGCGGCGTCTACTGGGCGGCGACCGTACCCGGGGCATACCGGCCGGAGCCGCCCGCGACCCAGCTGAGCCTGCTGCGCCGGTGGTTCGCCGACTGGCACGCCCCGATCGGTGACCTGCTCGCCGCGACCGAACCCGAGGACCTGATCCAGCACTCGGTCGCCGAGCTGCGGCCGGTACCCCGGTCGTTCACCTACCCGGCCGGCACCGGCGGGTACGTGCTTCTCGGTGACGCGGCGCATGCGATGAGTCACCACCTCGGGCAGGGTGCGTGCCTGGCGCTGGAGGACGCCGCGTCGCTGCGCGCGCTGCTGCTCGACGCGGTACCCGGCCGCACGCTGGGGACCGCGCTGGACGCGTACACCCGGGAGCGCCGGCCGAGGCTGGCGCGCATCATGCGGCAGTCGCGCCGGGTGGGTGCCATGATGACCAGCAACGGGTCCCTGGCCGGCCGGGCCAGGGATGCCGCACTCGGGCTTTCGCCCAGTCTGTTGGGGCGTGTGCTGCGGGGGTCCCGCGCCCGCTAAGCTGATTCCACTACCGGGCGGTGTGGCGGTCGCCCGTCCTTACTGTGATCTACCGGGTGCTGCCTGCGCTCCGCGCCTAACGTAGACTCAGAAAACGCAACTTGCAGGGCCGACGTCGTCCCGCCGTCCGATATGTGCTGACGTCAGGAGGCCCGATGGCACACCCGCACCGGCAGGGGCTGTACGACCCGGCCTTCGAGCACGACTCGTGCGGTGTCGCCTTCGTAGCGGATCTCCAGGGGCGCCGGTCGCACCAGGTCGTGGCGAACGGCCTGACCGCGCTGCGGCGGCTGGACCACCGGGGTGCGCGGGGCGCGGAGCCCAACACCGGCGACGGGGCCGGCATCATGATCCAGATCCCGGACACCTTCTACCGGGCGTCCGTCGACTTCGACCTGCCGCCGGCCGGCCGGTACCTCACCGGCCTGATGTTCCTGCCCGACGGGCCGGACGCGGAGCGCGCGATCCGGGTGCTGGAGAAGTTCGCGGTGGTGGAGGGCGCGCGGATCCTGGGCTGGCGGGAGCCGCCGGTGAACCCGGAGGGTCTGGGTACCACCGCCCTGGCCTGCCAGCCGCGGATCCGCCAGGTTTTCCTCGTGGCCGACCGGCTGACCGGTTCGGACGCCGGGCCCGCCGGCGAGCCGCTGTCCGGGCTGGAGTTGGAGCGGGTCGGGTTCTGCGTGCGCAAGCAGGCGGAGCGGGAGACCCGCGAGCGCGGGCTGGCCGTGCACTTCCCGTCGCTGTCCTGCCGCACGGTGGTGTACAAGGGAATGCTGACCCCGGACCAGGTGGTCAGCTTCTACCCGGAGCTGTCCGACCCGCGGGTGGACAGTGCCATCGCGCTGGTGCACTCGCGCTTCGCCACCAACACGTTCCCGTCCTGGCCGCTCGCGCATCCGTACCGGTACATCGCGCACAACGGTGAGATCAACACGATCCGGGGCAACCGGAACTGGTTGGCGGCGCGGGAGGCGTTGCTGGCCAGCCCGTTGCTTCCGGGCAGTATCAGGCGGTTGTTCCCGGTGTGTACGCCGGATTCGTCGGACGCGGCGAGCTTCGACGAGGTGTTGGAGTTGCTGCACCTGGGTGGGCGGAGCCTGCCGCACGCGGTGTTGATGATGATTCCGGAGGCGTGGGAGAACGACACGGCGATGGAGCCGGCGCGGCGGGCGTTCTACCAGTTCCACGCGAGCCTGATGGAGCCGTGGGACGGGCCGGCGGCGATCTCGTTCAGTGACGGTACGGTCGTGGGGGCGGTGCTGGACCGTAACGGGCTGCGGCCGGGGCGGTGGTGGCGTACCTCGGACGGGCTGGTGGTGCTGGCCAGTGAGGCGGGGGTGCTGGATCTGGATCCGGCGACGATCGTGGCCAAGGGGCGGTTGCAGCCGGGGAAGATGTTCCTGGTCGACACCGGCGCGGGGCGGATCGTCTCCGACGATGAGATCAAGGCGGAGTTGGCCGCGGCGGCGCCGTACGGGGAGTGGCTGCACGCGGGGCTGATGCACCTGTCCGACCTGCCGCCGCGGGAGCACGTGGTGTACACGCACGATTCGGTGCGCCGGCGGCAGCAGACGTTCGGGTACACCGAGGAGGAGCTGAAGATCCTGCTGACCCCGATGGCCCGTACCGGTGCGGAGCCGGTGGGGTCGATGGGGACGGACACCCCGATCGCGGTGCTGTCCAAGCGCCCGCGGCTGTTGTACGACTACTTCTCCCAGTTGTTCGCGCAGGTGACCAACCCGCCGCTGGACGCGATCCGGGAGGAGCTGGTGACGAGCCTGGCGTTGACGCTGGGGCCGGAGGGCAACCTGCTGGAGCCGGGGCCGGCCAGTTGCCGGCAGATCGTGCTGCCCCGGCCGATCATCGACAACGACGAGCTGGCCAAGCTGGTGTCGATCGACGACGACGGGGATCTGCCCGGGTTCCGGTCGGTGCGGGTGTCGGGGCTGTACCGGGTGCGTGAGGGTGGCGCCGGAATGAAGGCGCGGCTGACGGAGATCTGCCGGCACATCTCGGAGGCGATCGAGGACGGTGCCCGGATCCTGATCCTGTCCGATCGTGACTCCACTGTGGACCTGGCGCCGATACCGTCGCTGCTGCTGACCGCGGTGGTGCACCAGCACCTGGTCCGGGAGCAGACGCGTACCCAGGTGGCGTTGCTGGTGGAGTCGGGCGACTGCCGGGAGGTGCACCACGCGGCGGTGCTGATCGGGTACGGTGCGGCGGCGATCAACCCGTACCTGGCGTTCGAGAGCGTGGAGGATCTGATCTCGACCGGCCAGCTGACCGGGATCGAGCCGGCGCAGGCGATCGGCAGGTACGTCCAGGCGCTGTCCAAGGGCGTACTAAAGATCATGTCGAAGATGGGCATCTCCACCGTCAGCTCGTACTGCGGCGCCCAGGTGTTCGAGGCGGTCGGCCTGGACCGGGAGCTGGTGGAGCGGTACTTCACCGGTACCACCAGCCGGATCGGCGGGGTCGGGCTGGACGAGATCGCCCGCGAGGTGGCCGCGCGGCACGCCATGGCGTACCCGGCGAACGAGGCGGAGCGGGCGCACCGGCGGCTGGAGGTGGGCGGCGAGTACGCCTGGCGGCGCGAGGGCGAGGTGCACCTGTTCAACCCGGAGACGGTGTTCCTGCTCCAGCACGCGACGCGCAGCGGTCAGTACGGCGTGTTCAAGAAGTACACGTCCACAGTGGACAGGCTGGCCCGGGAGAGTGGTTCGCTGCGGGGGCTGTTCGAGCTGCGGCTGGGTGAGCGGGAGCCGGTGGCGCTGGCGGAGGTGGAGCCGGCGGCCGCGATCGTGAAGCGGTTCGCCACGGGGGCGATGAGTTACGGCTCGATCTCGGCGGAGGCGCACGAGACGCTGGCGATCGCGATGAACCGGTTGGGTGGCAAGTCCAACACCGGTGAGGGCGGCGAGGACGTGGACCGGCTGTACGACCCGGCCCGGCGCAGCGCGGTCAAGCAGGTGGCCTCGGGCCGGTTCGGGGTGACCAGCGAGTACCTGGTACACGCGGATGATCTGCAGATCAAGATGGCGCAGGGCGCGAAGCCGGGGGAGGGCGGGCAGCTGCCGGGCAACAAGGTGTGGCCGTGGATCGCGAAGACCCGGCACGCCACCCCGGGGGTGGGGCTGATCTCGCCGCCGCCGCACCACGACATCTACTCGATCGAAGACCTGGCGCAGCTGGTGTACGACCTGAAGAACGTCAACCCGCGGGCGCGTATCCACGTCAAGCTGGTCGCCGAGGTGGGTGTGGGTACGGTGGCCGCGGGGGTGGCCAAGACCAAGGCCGACGTGATCCTGATCTCGGGCCATGACGGGGGTACCGGCGCCGCCCCGCTCAACTCGCTCAAGCACGCGGGTGCGCCGTGGGAGCTGGGGCTGGCCGAGACGCAGCAGACGCTGCTGGCCAACGGGCTGCGGGACCGGGTCACGGTGCAGGTCGACGGTCAGCTCAAGACCGGCCGGGACGTGCTGGTCGCGGCGCTGCTGGGTGGGGAGGAGTTCGGCTTCGCCACCGCGCCGCTGATCGTCGAGGGCTGCGTCATGATGCGGGTGTGCCACCTGGACACGTGCCCGGTCGGTATCGCCACGCAGAACCCGGTGCTGCGGCAGCGGTTCACCGGCAGGCCCGAGTTCGTGGAGAACTTCTTCCTGTTCCTCGCCGAGGAGGTCCGCGAGCTGCTGGCGCAGCTGGGCTTCCGCAGCCTGGACGAGGCGATCGGGCACGTGGAGCTGCTGGACGTGGCGCCGGCCGTGGACCACTGGAAGGCCCGCGGGCTGGACCTGCTGCCGGTGCTGTGCGCGCCGGACGTACCGGCGGACGCGCCGCTGCGCAAGGTACGCGAGCAGGACCACGGGCTGGACAAGGCGCTGGACAACGAGCTGATCGCGGCGGCCGCCCCGGCGCTGGACGAGGGCTCCCCGGTCTTCATCGAGGTGCCGGTACGCAACGAGAACCGGACCGTGGGCGCGCTGCTCGGCGGGGAGGTGACGCGGCGCTTCGGCGGCAAGGGGCTGCCCGACGACACCATCGAGGTGCAGCTGCTCGGCACCGCCGGCCAGTCCTTCGGCGCGTTCGTCCCCAACGGGGTCACCCTGCGCCTGTACGGCGACGCCAACGACTACGTGGGCAAGGGCCTGTCCGGCGGCCGGCTGGTGGTACGGCCGGACGAGTCCGCGCCGTTCGTGGCCGAGGAGCAGATCATCGCCGGCAACACCCTGCTGTACGGCGCGACCAGCGGCGAGGTGTTCCTGCGCGGCCGGGTCGGGGAGCGCTTCGCCGTCCGCAACTCCGGCGCCGTCGCGGTGGTCGAGGGCGTGGGCGACCACGGCTGCGAGTACATGACCGGCGGTACCGTCGTCGTGCTCGGCCCCACCGGCCGCAACTTCGCCGCCGGCATGTCCGGTGGCCTCGCCTACGTGTGGCGGCTGGACCAGAGCCAGGTCAACCGGGAACTGGTCGACCTGGAGCCGGTCACCGGCGACGCGCGCCGGGTGCTGCGCAACCTGGTGGAGCGCCACCACGTCGAGACCGGCTCGGCCGTGGCCGAGGGGCTGCTCGCCGACTGGGCGGGTGCGGTGGAAGAGTTCACCGCCGTGGTACCCCGCGATTACAAGCGGGTGATAGAAACCATCCAGGCCGCCGAAGCCGCCGGTCGCAACATCGACGAGGCCGTCATGGCGGCAAGCGGAGGGCGGTAATGGCTGACCCGCAAGGGTTTCTGCGGTACGAGCGGAGGTTGCCGGCGCGCCGGCCGGTACCGGTACGGATCCAGGACTGGCGCGAGGTGTACCCGGTGGCCGGCGAGGAGCTGATCCGGGAGCAGGCGACCCGCTGCATGGACTGCGGCATCCCGTTCTGCCACCACGGCTGCCCGCTGGGTAACCGGATCCCGGAGTGGAACGACCTGGTGCGCACCGGGCAGTGGGAGTTCGCCATCGAAGCACTGCACGCCACCAACAACTTCCCGGAGTTCACCGGGCGGCTGTGCCCGGCGCCCTGCGAGGCGGCCTGCGTGCTCGGCATCGGCGGCGGCAACCCGGTCACGATCAAGCAGGTCGAGGTCGAGATCATCAACCGCGCCTTCGACCGTGGCCTGGTCACGCCGCAGCCCGCGCCGGAGAGTTCGGGCAGGCGGGTGGCGGTGGTCGGCTCCGGGCCGGCCGGCCTCGCCGGCGCGCAGCAGCTGGCCCGCGCGGGGCACGCGGTCACCGTGTACGAGCGCGACGACGAGCTGGGCGGCCTGCTGCGGTACGGCATCCCCGACTTCAAGCTGGAGAAGCGCCACATCGACCTGCGGCTGGAGCAGCTGCGCGCCGAGGGGGTACGGTTCGTGACCGGCTGCGCGGTGGGTACCGACCTGACCGTGGCGCGGCTGCGCGCCGAGTACGACGCGGTGCTGCTCGCCTGCGGCGCGCTGGCCGGCCGGGACATGCCGGGCGTACCCGGGCGGGACCTGCCCGGCATCCACCTGGCCATGGCGCACCTGGTCGCCTCGAACCGGTTGGTCGCCGGCAAGGCGGAGAGCACGCCGATCGACGCGCGCGGCAAGCACGTCATCATCATCGGCGGCGGTGACACCGCGGCCGACTGCCTGGGCGTGGCACACCGGCAGGGTGCGGCCAGCGTCACCCAGCTCGACCTGTACCCGCTGCCGCCCGACGTACGGGACGAGGCGCGCGACCCGTGGCCGGTCTGGCCGCTGATCCTGCGCCAGTACCCGGCGCACGAGGAGGGCGGCGAACGGGTCTTCGCGGTGGCGGTACAGGAGTTCGTGGGCGGGGACCGGCTGGAGGCGATCCGCATCGCCGAGGTGAGCGTGGCGAAGCGGGACGGGCAGCGGATCGTGTCGGTGGCTCCGGGTACCGAGCGGGAACTGCCGGCCGACCTGGTGCTGCTGGCGATCGGCTTCGACGGTACCGAAGAAGGGTCGTTGCTCGCAGACCTGGGCCTGGACCGCAACCGGCGCGGCGGCATCGACACCGACGGCGGCTGGCAGACCCCGGCCGGGGGCGTTTTCGTCGCGGGCGACATGCACCGCGGCGCGTCCCTGATCGTCTGGGCGATCGCCGAGGGCCGGGCCGCGGCCGCGGCCATCCACGCCTACCTGGGCGGGGCCGGCACGCTGCCGAGCCCGGTGGACCCGTCGGCCGAGCCACTCGCCGTCGGGAACTAACCTATGCCCGTGAACCGACGCGCGAAGATCGTCTGCACTCTCGGCCCGGCGACCGCGAGCCCCGAGCGGGTGCGCGGCCTGGTCGATGCCGGCATGGACGTGGCCCGGCTCAACTTCAGCCACGGCACCCAAGCCGACCACGAGCAGGTCTACGCCCTGGTCCGTGAGGCCGCCCAGGCGGCCGGCCGGGCGGTCGGGGTGCTCGCCGACCTGCAGGGCCCGAAGATCCGGCTGGGCCGGTTCGCGGACAGCCCGGTGGAGTGGCGCACCGGCGACACCGTCGTGATCACGAGCGATGACATCGTGGGTACCCGCGAGCGTGTCTCCTGCACCTACCGCAAGCTGCCCGCGGAGGTGCGGACCGGCGACCGCCTGCTCATCGACGACGGCCGGGTGGCCGTCGAGGTGAAGACGGTGCTCGGCGGTACCGACATCCAGTGCCTCGTCATCGAGGGCGGCCAGGTCTCCAACCACAAGGGCGTGTCCCTGCCCAACGTGGCGATCAGCGTGCCCGCGCTGTCCGAAAAGGACGCGGACGACCTGCGCTTCGCGCTGCGGCTGGGCGCGGACATGGTGGCGCTGTCGTTCGTGCGCTCGCCCGACGACATCAAGCTGGTCCACCAGGTGATGGACGAGGTGGGTATCCGCCGGCCGGTGATCGCGAAGATCGAGAAGCCGGAGGCGGTCGCCGCGCTGGACGAGATCGTGGACCGGTTCGACGCGATCATGGTGGCCCGCGGCGACCTGGGCGTGGAGATGCCGCTCGACGAGGTGCCGCTGGTGCAGAAGCGCGCGGTACAGCTCGGCCGGGAACTGGCCAAGCCGGTGATCGTGGCCACGCAGATGCTCGACTCGATGATCGAGAACTCCCGCCCCACCCGGGCCGAGGCATCGGACGTCGCCAACGCGGTGCTCGACGGTGCCGACGCGGTGATGCTCTCCGGCGAGACCAGCGTCGGCCGGTACCCGGTGCTCACCGTGTCGACCATGGCGCGGATCGTCGAGACCACCGAGTGCGGTTCGCTCGCGGTACCCCGGCTCCAGCACGACCCGCGTACCCACGGCGGCGCGCTCACCGTGGCCGCGGCCAACATCGCGCAGGCCATCAACGCCCGCGCCCTGGTCGCGTTCTCGCAGACCGGTGACACGGTACGGCGGCTGGCCCGGCTGCACTGCCAGCTCCCGCTGATCGCGTGTACCCCGGAGGTGGCGGTGCGCAACCAGCTCTCGCTGAGCTGGGGGGTACAGACCCTGCTGGTACCGTTCGTGCACCACACTGACGAGATGTTCCAGCAGGTCGACCGCACCCTGACCGAGACCGGCGCGGCGGCGCCCGGCGACTACGTCGTGATCGTGGCGGGCAGCCCACCCGGTACCCCCGGCTCCACCAACACGCTGCGGGTGCACCAGCTCGGCTCGCTGCTGGACACGCATTGACCATGCCGACCGGGCAGGCGGCCGTCGACGCCCTGCTCCGGCTGCTCGACCTGGAAGAGCTGACTCCCGAGCCCGGGCAGGCCGGCCTGTTCGTCGGCGAGAGCGAGGGCGGCGTCTGGCAGCGCGTGTTCGGCGGGCAGGTGGCCGGGCAGGCGCTGGTCGCCGCCGGGCGTACGGTCGAGCCGGGCCGGGCGGTGCACTCGCTGCACGGGTACTTCGTGCGCCCCGGCGACCCGGGCGTGCCGATCCGGTACCGGGTGGAGAACGTCCGCGACGGCGGCTCGTTCTCGGTACGCCGGTCCGTCGCGGTCCAGCACGACCAGCCCATCTTCTTCATGGCCGCCTCGTTCCACCGGCACGAGGAGGGGCTGGACCACCAGGAGCCGCCGCCGGACGTACCGCCGCCGGACGAGGCGCCCACCATGGCCGAGTGGCTCGCCGCGTACCCGGAGCGGCTGAGCGTGTGGAGCGAGATCCCGCGCCCGATCGACGTGCGGTACCTGAGCGAGCCCGGCTGGGTACGCCCCGGCGACCGGCCCGCCGAACTGCGCCAGCGGGCCTGGCTGCGGTTTGACGGCAAGCTGCCGGACGACCCGCTGGTACACGCCTGCGCGCTCACGTACGCCTCGGACCTGACCCTGCTGGACGCCGTACTCTCCGTGCACGGGGAGGTGTGGGGTCCGGGTGGCTTCGCCGGCGCGAGCCTTGATCACGCTCTGTGGCTGCACCGCCCGTACCGGGCCGACGACTGGTTCCTGTACGACTGCCTGAGCCCGTCCGCCTCGGGCGGGCGTGGCCTGGCCACGGGCCGGATGTACGGGACCGACGGCCGGCACCTGGCCACCGCGGTACAGGAGGGTCTACTGCGCCGCGTAACACACTGACTGGCCGCACCGGGACATAATTAACGCATGCGACTCTCTGCACGGGTGGACTACGCGTTGCGCGCGGTCGTCGAGCTGGCCTCGACCACGGCCGCGCCGGGCCGGCCGGTCACCGCCGAGCAGCTGGCGCAGGCGCAGGGGATCCCCCCGAAGTTCCTGGAGAGCATCCTGCTCCAGCTGCGCCGCGGTGGCGTGGTGAACGCGCAGCGCGGACCCGAGGGCGGATACTGGCTGGCCCGCCCGGCCGGCGAGATCTCGCTCGCCGACGTGATCCGGGTGATCGACGGGCCGCTGGCGAACGTGCGCGGCCACCGCCCGGAGGCCCTGGGCTACCAGGGCGCGGCCCAGTCGCTCCAGGAGGTCTGGATCGCGCTGCGGGCCAGCGAGCGGGAGATCCTGGAGCTGGTGACCATCGGGGACGTGGCCGCCGGCAAGCTGCCGGAGCGGGTACGCGAACTCGCCGCCGACCCGACCGCCTGGGTCTAGCGGGCCGGTCACGCGTCGCTGCGGGCCAGCCGGCCGCCGCCGGCGAGCAGGGCCGCCGCGGCCCAGGCGGCCAGCACGCCCAGCCCGGCCCAGGGGCTGATGGGCAGCGAGTGCAGCCCGGTGGTCGCCTGGATGGCGAGCCCGGCGTTGCCCGGGGCGAACTGCTGGAGGTGCCGCCGCCAGGCCGGGTCGCTGATCACCTGCAGCACCACGGGGAACAGGTAGAGCAGCCCGAGCACGATGCCGATGGCCGCGGCCGAGTCGCGGACCAGCGTGGCGACACCGAGGCTGAGCAGCGCGATCAGGGCGAGGTACAGCACCGAGCCGCCGGCCGCCCGCAGCGTGGGGCCGTGGTCGAGGGCCAGTGGCGGGTACCCCCGCGCGGCGGTGAAGCCGCGACCCGGCAGGACGAGCCGCCCCGCCAGTACACTGCCGAGTACCCCGACGGACCCGGCGACCAGCACGCCGGTGGTGAGTACCGCCGCCTTCGCGGCCAGCACGGCAGCCCGGCGGGGCATCGCGGTCAGCGTGCTGCGGATCATGCCCGTGCTGTACTCGGTGCCGATGGCCAGCACCGCCAGGACGGCGACGACAGCCTGGCCGAGCTGGACTCCGGTGAGACTCAGCTTGGTGGTGTCGACGGTGCAGCCGCTGGCCGGGCAGGTCATCGCGGCGACCGCCGCCGTGCTCAGCGCCGCCGTCAGGGTGGCGGCGCCGAGAAGCAGCCAGGCCGGTCCGGCCACGGTACGCAGCTTGGTCCACTCCGCGAACATCTCCCGCATCATGCGTCCCGCCGGTGCAGGAGGTACCCGGCCGCGACCAGTGCCACGGCGGTCCAGCCGCAGAGCACCGCGAACCCCGCCCAGGGTGCGAGCGGGTAGAACCCGAGCAGCGGCGTGTACGCGTGCTGCACCTGCGGGTACGCGGGCAGGCTCTGCTGCACCGCGAATGCGGCGGCCGGCGTGACCCGCAGCAGCCAGTCCGCCGGCCCCGGCGGCAGTACCCCGGCGGTGGCGAGGAGGTACGGCAGCACCACGAGCACGATCACCGCCGCCACCGCGGCCGCACTGCGCCGGAGCACGGTACCGACCGCCAGCGCCAGCACCGACGCGACCGCGAGCAGCGCGGCGGTACCCGCGACCACCCGCACCTCGGTGAGCGCGCTGACCGGGTAGATGTAGTTGCCGTTCCGGCGCAGGAAGTGCTCGCCGAGCGGGATGGCCAGGGCCGCCGCGACCAGTCCGGTGACGAAGGTGACCGCGCCGATCGTGAGCGCCTTCGCGGCGAGTACCCGGCCCCGGCGCGGGCTGGTGGTGAGGCTGGTCCGGATCAGGCCGCGGCGGTACTCCGTCGTGATGAACAGCACCGCCAGCACCACCATGACGGTCAGCGCGCCGAACATCCCGGCCAGGTTGCGCTCCACGGTCGCGCCGGAGCTGCCGACGTCGGGCGCAATGTCCCCGCTACCGGTGACCGTGTACCCGCCACCGCTCTGCCGGTACCCGCCGGCGGCCGCCGGCGCCTGGTCGCCCACCCCGGTTCCGGTCCACGCCGAGCCGGCCGGACCGCCCCGGAGGTCGACCGCGCCGAACGTGGCGGTGGCGCTGGTGAGGACGCCCTGGCCGGTACCGCCGCCCAGGTGCTGGTCGAATGTCGAGTGGCCGGGGGAGGCGACGAACATCCCGGCCGGCGCGCTGGCCGGTAGCCCGGTCAGGCGCACGCTCGCCACCCGCGTCCAGATGCTGCCGTCGGTCGACGCGTACCCGGTGATCGTGTCGCCGGCCCGGGTCAGCCGCAGCCAGCTGGCCGAGGCCGGTCCGGCGATGTCGCGCGTGTAGTTGTACTGCATCCGCACCCCGTGCCCGCCGGTGACCATGATCGCCGCGTACGCCGTGCCCTGGCTGGTGCTCGTCTTGATGATCAGTCCGGCCTTGGCCCACGGCTCGACGCTGCCCGTGACGGGCGGCCCGCCCGACCCGGCCGGTACGCCCCCGTGCGGCGAGATGAGCCCGCCGCTCAACGTACCGACCCGGGTGGTGAGGCTGCCGTTGGCGGCCAGCGGCCGGTGCAGGAAGTAGAAGTCGTCGCTGACCGCCTCGCCGTCCGGCCCGGTCGGGACGTACGGGTGCCCCGCCGTGCCGTTGGGGTTGTCCGGAGTGGAGTCGATGGTGCTGTGGCTGCCGAGTCCCTGGAGGATCCCGATCCCCACCACGAGTACGGCGGCCACCCCGGTGGCCACGAGCCAGGCGCGGACGGTACGGAACTTGGTCCACTCGCCCCGGGCGAGCCGGGTGAACCCGTCCCGCCCGACCGGCTCCGTGGACCGGTACGGCGCCGCGGTCACCGGGCCGCCTCCCGACCCGCCGGCGCGCGGAACTCGACCACGTCGCGGGTCAGCTCCATGTACGCCTCCTCCAGGCTGGCCCGGTGCGCGGACACCTCGGCGAACGGTACGGCCGCCTCGTTCAGCAGCGTCACCACCCGCTGCGCGGGCAGCCCGTCCACGGTGAGGCTGTCCCGGTCGGTGAGCGCGACCGTGGCGCCGGCCCGGGCCAGTACGGTCATCGCCTCGGTCCGCGCCTCGGTCCGCAGGGTCACCCGGTCGCCGGAGGCGGCCGCGATGAGTTCGGCGACGCTGGTGTTCGCCACCACCCGGCCCCGGCCGACCACGATCAGGTGCCCCGCCGTGTCCTGCAACTCGCTCATCAGGTGGCTGGACACGAGCACCGCCCGTCCCTGCCCGGCGAGCTGCCGCAGGAAGGCGCGCATCCACACGATGCCCTCCGGGTCCAGTCCGTTGAACGGCTCGTCCAGCATGAGTACCGGCGGGTCGCCGAGCAGGGCGCCCGCGATACCGAGCCGCTGCCGCATGCCGAGCGAGTACCCGCCCGCCTTGCGCCGGGCCGCCGACTCCATACCGGTCTGCGCCAGCACCTCGTCCACCCGCCTGCCGGGCAGACCCTGCGAGTGTGCCTGCCAGAGCAGGTGGTTGCGGCCGGTACGGGCCGGGTGCAGGGCGGCCGCGTCCAGCAGCGCGCCGAGGTGGTGCAGCGGGTGGCGCAGGCCGCGGTACGGCTGGCCACCGACCAGTGCGCTGCCCGCGTCCGCGGTGTCGAGACCGAGGATGACGCGCATGGTGGTGGACTTCCCGGCGCCGTTGGGGCCGACGAAGCCGGTGACCTGACCCGGCGCGACGCTGAAGGTCATGCCGTCCAGCGCGGTGGTCGCCCCGAACCGCTTGTGCAGCCCGGTGACCTCAATGGTGGCTTCCATGCTCGCCGACGCTAGGGGTCGGGCGGCCGCGGATCGTCCCGCCGCGGAGCCATCTTCCGCGCCCACCCATCCCTCCCGGGGTGTCCCTGGCGTCAGGGACGCGCCACCGCCTGAGCTGCGGCGAGAATAGCCGGGTGGAGATGGCCCCGGGCAGCGCCGGCCCGCTCGCGT
>DATEJJ010000131.1:0-18557 GCA_035278125.1 Rugosimonospora sp. | reverse complement strand
GCCCGCGACTCGGGCAGCGCGACGACCACCCCGGCCGCGGTGTCCGGGGGCAGCAGCGCCGCGACCGCCTCGTGCAGCGCGGCGTCCACCCCGGTCGGGGTGAGCGCGGAGAGCAGCGTGGCGGAGGCGTGGCGCAGCGCGCGTTCCCGGCTCAGCGCGCGGCGGTGCTGGGTGAGCGCGTTGACCAGCCTGGTCACCACGAGGGCCGCCATCAGCGCGGAGATCACGCCGACGATCGCCGCGTCGGGCACGCCGCCGCCGGTCAGCGCCTCGCCGATCAGCAGCCCCGGCGGGATGGCCAGGGACAGGCTGAGCAGCACGGCCCAGCGCACCTGCATGACGGAGTCGCGGGCCGCCGGCTCGGGCGCCACGATGCGTACCATCGACGGCTGCAGCGCCGCGGCGCCCCAGCTGGCGTAGAACACCAGGTAGGACACGTCGGCCGCGTCGCCCGGGTGCCAGCCGGCGCCGAGCTGGTCGAGGGTGTAGGCCACGTCGCCGGCGAGCAGCGCGGCGGCGCCGAGCGCGAGCAGGACCAGGGCCGCGCCGCGCCGCGCCACGAACACCAGCCGGACCGTGGTCACCAGGATCAACAGATCACCCACGTTGTACGCCGCGAGCGCGGACTTCTCCTCGCCGCTGAGCTGGCCCGCCGCCACCGCCGGGGCGGTGAGGAAGACCCAGATCAGCAGCCCGGCGGCGCACAGGAAGACGAGCACGTCCAGCAGCCGGGACCAGTCGGTCAGCCCGGTCCGGCCGCGCATCATGACCACCAGCCCGGCGATGATCAGCGGGTACATCGCCAGGTAGCAGGCGTCAGCGAGGGTGGGTACCAGGTCCGGACCGTTGTGCGCCACCGCGCCGTACAGGGTGTCGCCGGTGGCCTGGGCCAGGATCCCGGCCGCCAGCAGCCACCAGACCAGGGGGCTGCCGGCGTACCGGCGCGCGCCGAGCACCACCGCCCCGGCGCTGACCAGGCCGATCGCCGCCCAGCTGAACGCACCTAAGTCGGGCAGCATGAACACGCTCGCCGCCAGCAACGCCATCACGGTGGCGTATGCGACATTGATCATGGTACGCGGCGTCGGTCCCACGGGTCGGCGCTGTGTCACTGTACGAGGTTGCCACTTTGCCGCCCGGATTGGTACCTGTCCATCGGCCTTGATTGCGCCAGCCGAACAGTCGCCCTGCGGGGTCGGGCGGTCAGCCACGCGCCTTCCGCCACGGTCGAGGCCGCTCGGGTGAGGCACACCCGCCCGCCGCGGATGAACCTGTGACGCCAGGAATGGCCCACCGGTGCGCGGGTACCGGGGCAGCGGAGAGAGGAGGAGCCGATGCGCTACGACATGTTCCTGAGCCGGGTACGCGAGCGGGGCGAGTACGCCGACACCCGCGAGGCGGAGGACGTCACCCGGGCGGTACTCGGGCTGCTGGCCCAGCGGCTGGACCCGGGCGAGGCGGGTGACCTGGCCGCGCAGCTACCCGCGCAGGCGGCGGCCGCGCTGACGGCCACGCCGGGTCCGGTGGAGACATTCGGGGTACACGAGTTCCTGGACCGCGTCGCGGCGGCCACGCACGCGTCGGAGGCGACGGCACGCTGGGACGCCAGCGCGGTGCTCACGACGGTGGCCGAGGCGGTGTCCGGCGGCGAACTGAACGACGTGCTCACCCAGCTCCCGTCCGGTTACGCGGTGCTGTTCGGGAAGGCGACACTGAGCGGCTGATTCTGAGTGGCTGACATTGAGCGGCGCCGCGGAGGCCACCGGCTCTTCGCGGCGCCGGTCTTCGCGGCGCCGGGGGACGCGGGTTCTCTCCCGGTGGTGGTTCGCGTATTGACTGTCCACATGGGAATCCGTCGGCCTTGACACGCGCCCACCGCCGGTGAGGGTGGCGATCGGTCCAAACCCTCCGGAGGGATCGGGAACCGGGCGGCCGGCTGCCGCGTCTCATCGACATGCGCCACCATCTGATCCGCGCCGCCGTCGCCGTCACCACGCTCATCGTCCTCGCCGCCTGCGCCGGCCGGGCCGGCACCAGCCCCGCCGGACCGGGCCCGACCGGCGGTCCTACGGGCAGCCCGGCGACCTCCGCCGCGCCGGCCGCGCCCCGGGTGACGCTGACCCGTAGCGGCGGGTTCGCCGGCTTCGATGACCGGATCGTGGTCGAGTCGGGCGGCGGCTGGACCGCCACCGACCGGGCCGGCAAGCAGCGCACCGGCACGCTGAGCACGGCGCAACGGGACGAACTGACCAGGCTGGCCACCAGCCCGGCGTTCGCGGCCGAGGCCACCCGGCCGGGCCAGACCGTCCGCTGCTCCGACGCCATCAGTTACGCGGTGACCGCGGGCGCGGTGAAGGTCTCCTATGCGGACTGCCCGACGTCGGTGCGCCCCGCGACCGCCGTTGCGATCACCCGGCTGCTCGCCACCGCCCTGCACTGACCGCACCCGATCCACCACCGCCGGTCCTCCACTGTGGACCTCCCGCTGACCCGGCGCTCAGCCGGCAGCGCGCTGGCGGCGCCCTGCGGCAGCATCCCGAGGGCCGTCAACTGGATCGTGTTCTAGCGATGTTTCTCTTTGACATCAGAAGTTTACGGGCCGATAGTAGAACAAGTTACAGGTTCACACCTCCACCGCCAAGGAGGTGACCGCGCCGACGCCGAGGGCGCTGCCTCGGCTTGCCGTCGCGAGACCTGTTCCGCACCCCGCATGATCCTTCGCGCCTCTTCGCACCTCCTCCAACAAAGGATCTTCGATGTCCGCACCCCTCAAGCGGCGCCAGTTACTCGCTGGCGCCGCCGTCCTCGGTACCAGCACGGTTGTCGGTTCGACCGCGCTCGCCGGCCCCGCCGATGCGGCCACGCCGCAGTACGACGTGGTGGTGATCGGCGCGGGCGCGGCGGGCATGACCGCGGCGCTGCGCGCGGCCAAACGCGGCCTGAGCGTCGTGGTGGTGGAGAAGGCCGCCGTCTTCGGCGGCTCCGCCGCGCGCTCCGGCGCAGGAATATGGATACCCAACAACGAAGTCATCCTGGCCGCCGGCGTGCCGGACACCCCGGCGAAGGCGGCCACCTACCTCGCCGCGGTGGTCAAGGGCGACGTGCCCACCGCAAAGCAGCAGGCGTTCCTGGACAACGGTCCGGCAATGATCTCGTTCGTCCTGGCGAACAGCCCGCTGCGGTTCCGGTACATGGCCGGGTACTCGGACTACTACCCGGAGCTGCCGGGCGGCATGCCACAGGGCCGCTCGATCGAGCCGGACCTCTTCGATGGCAAGTTGCTTGGCACGGAACTCGCCAACCTCAACCCGGCGTACCTGCCCACCCCCGCGGGCGCGACGGTGTTCAGCGCCGAGTACAGGTGGCTTGTTCTCTCGCTGGTCAACCTGACCGGCGCCGCCGTCGCGGCGGGGTGCGTGGCCCGGTACACCACGGCGGTGGCGCAGGGCCAGGTACCACTCACCATGGGGCAGGCGCTGGCGGGCGCGCTGCGGGCCGGGCTGGCCAGTGCCGGCGTACCGGTCCTGCTCAATACTCCATTCCAGGACTTCCAGTTCGACGCCACCGGTCGGGTGACGGGTGTCGTGGTCACGAGCGGCGGCGCGTCGACCACGATCACCGCGAACCGGGGTGTCATCGTCGCGGCCGGCGGCTTCGAGCACAACCTCGCCATGCGGCTGGCGTACCAGCAGCAGCCCATCGGTACCGATTGGACGGTGGGCGCGGCGGCGAACACCGGCGACGGTATCCGCGCGGGGCTGCGCGCGGGCGCGGCCACGGACTTCCTCGACGACGCGTGGTGGGGACCGGCGATCCCGCTGCCCGACGAGCCCTACTTCTGCCTGGCCGAGCGCACCCTGCCCGGCAGCATCCTGGTGAACAGCGCCGGTGTGCGGTTCGTCAACGAGGCGGCACCGTACAGCGATGTGGTGCATGTGATGTACGCCAAGAACGTCATCTCACCCGACATCCCGGCCTGGTTGATCGTGGACCAGAACTACCGCGACCGGTACCTGTTCCGCGACGTCGCACCGACCCTGCCGTTCCCGGACTCCTGGTACAGCGCAGGCGCGGTGTTCAAGGACTACACCATCACCGGTCTGGCCAACAAGATTGGCGTGCCCGCGGCGGCGCTGTCCGCCACCGTCAGCCGTTTCAACGGTTTCGCGTACGCCGGAAGCGACACCGACTTCCACCGCGGCGACAGCGTGTACGACCACTACTACACCGACCCGGCGGTCTTCCCGAACTCGTGCCTCGCGCCGCTGTGGCTGCCGCCCTACTACGCGTTCAAGATCGTGCCGGGTGACCTGGGCACGAAGGGCGGGATGCGGACCGACCCGCGGTCCCGGGTACTCCGCCCGGACGGCACCGTCATCCCCGGCCTGTACGCGGCCGGCAACTCCAGCGCCGCCGTCATGGGGCACAGCTATGCCGGCGCGGGCTCGACGATCGGCCCGGCGATGACCTTCGGCTACATCGCCGCAAACGATATCTGACACACGCTCCAAAGGAGCAGCAATGACCCCACACACCCCAGGCCCCGGGCGGCTGACCCGCCGGGGTCTACTCAAGGGCGGCGCCCTCGCGGCCGCCACCCTCGCCACCTCGTCCGCGTCCCTGCTCGCCAAGGCATCCGCGGCGAACGCCGCCATCGCGTCCGGCGACCACGTGCCCGCGCTCATCATCGGCAGCGGGTACGGCGGCGCGGTCGCCGCGCTGCGCCTGACGAAGGCCGGCATCGCCACCAGCATCATCGAGATGGGCATGTCGTGGACCACGGCCGGCTCGGACGGCAAGATCTTCTGCAACATGCTCAACCCCGACCAGCGCTCGTACTGGCTGCGTACCACGACCGACCAGCCGGTGGGGTATTTCCTCGGCGTCAACGCGAACAAGTCAATCACCAGCTACACCGGTGTCCTCGACTCCGAACACTTCAGCGGCATCCGGGTGTACCAGGGCCGCGGCGTGGGTGGCGGTTCGCTCGTGAACGGCGGCATGGCGGTGCTGCCCAAGCGCGCGTACTTCGAGGAGATCCTGCCGTCGGTGGATTCGACCGCGATGTACAACACGTACTTCCCGCGCGCCCAGACCGGGCTCGGCGTCAACAACATCGACCCGACCTGGTTCGAAACCGCCGACTGCTACCAGTACGCCCGGGTCAGCCGCGCCCAGGCCAACGCGTCCGGATACGCCACCGTGTTCGTACCCAACGTGTACGACTTCAACTACATGGAGCAGGAGCAGGCCAGCACCGTACCGCGCTCGGCCCTGGCCAGCGAGGTCATCTACGGCAACAACTACGGCAAGCGCTCGCTGGACAAGTCGTACCTCGCCGCGGCGGCGGCGACCGGCAAGCTCAGCATCAGCCCGCTGCACGTGGTGACCGGCGTGACCCCCGCGTCCAGCGGGTACACGGTCACCATCACGCAGCTTGACACGGGCGGGAACGCGGTGGCGTACAAGACGGTCACCGCCGACCGGGTGTTCTTCGCGGCGGGCAGCGTGGGTACCAGCAAGTTGCTTGTCGCCATGAAGGCCAACGGCAAGCTGCCCAACCTGCCGGCCGCGGTGGGGCAGGGCTGGGGCAACAACGGAAACGTCATGGTGGCCCGGGCGAACCACATCTGGAACCCGACCGGTTCGCTGCAGTCCGGCATGCCGGCGATGGGCATCGACAACTGGGCGGACACGGCCGGGCCGGTGTTCGCCGAGATCGCGCCGTTCCCGGCCGGTACCGAGCTGTGGATCAGCCTGTACCTGGCCATCACGAAGAACCCCAACCGCGGGCAGTTCGTCTACAACACGAGCACCGGCAAGGTGGACCTCACCTGGGCCACGTCGCAGAACCAACCCTCCATCGACGCGGCGAAGCGCGTGTTCGACACCATCAACGCGGCGCAGGGCACCATCTACCGCACCGACCTGTTCGGCGTGTACAAGACCTGGGGTGACGACTTCACCTACCACCCGCTCGGCGGCTGCATCCTGAACCAGGCCACCGACAACTACGGCCGGCTGGCCAGCTACCCCGGTCTCTACGTGATGGACGGCTCGCTGATCCCGGGAAGCACCGGGGTCAACCCGTTCCTCACCATCACCGCGCTGGCCGAACGCAACATCGAAACCATCATCGCGCAGGACATCGCCTGAGCCGATACGCCAACTGACCACAGTGGACTCCGCCGTGCCGTGGCACGGCGGAGTCCCGCCCTGGCCCGGCCAGGGTGCCACCCTTACGGCAGGCGGCGGACGGGCGTCCCGGCGAGGTACGCCTCGATGTCCGCCACCGCCTGCCGGTAGTACAGCTCGTAGTTGGCCCGGGTCACGTACCCCAGGTGCGGGGTGGCGAGCAGCCGCGGCGCGGTACGCACCGGGTGCTCCGGCGGCAGCGGCTCCACGTCGAACACGTCCACACCGGCACCGGCGATCCGGCCCTCGCGCAGCGCCGCGAGCATCGCGTCCTGGTCGACGATGCCCGCGCGGGCGGTGTTGACGAGGTACGCGGTCGGCTTCATCCGGGCCAGTTCCGCGGCGCCCAGCAGGTTGCGGGTACGGTCGCTGAGCACCAGGTGGATCGAGACGAAGTCACTGGTCTCCAGCAACTCGCCCAGCGACGCGGCCCGCCGCACGCCCATGCCGGCCGCCCGCTCGCCGGTGAGGTGCTGGCTCCACGCCAGTACCTCCATCCCGAACGCCAGCCCCACCGCCGCCACCCGGGCGCCGATCCTGCCCAGCCCGATCAGGCCCAGCCGCTGCCCGTACAGGTCCGCGCCGAGGGTACTCTGCCACGGCCCGCCGGTACGCAGCGCCGTGTTCTCCGCCACAATGCCTCGGGCCAGGCCCAGCAGCAGCGCCCAGGTCAGCTCGACCGGCGGGATCGGCGAGCTGTCGGTACCGCAGACCGTCACGCCGCGCGCCTGCGCCGCCGCGAAGTCGATGACCGAGTTGCGCATCCCGGACGCGACCAGCAGCCGCAGCCGCGGCAGCCGTTCGAACAGCGCCGCCGGGAAGGCGACCCGCTCCCGCAGCGTCACCACGATGTCGGCGTCGGCCAGAGCGGCGGCGAGCCCGTCCACGGAGTCGATGTGCTCCCGGAGCGTGACCACCTCGACCCGCCCGGCCAGCGCCGACCAGTCGGCCACCTCGGTGGCGACGCCCTGGAAGTCGTCCAGTACGGCGCAGCGCAGCACCATGAGCCGGAGCCTACCCGGCGGATGACAGGCGGCTGACAGCGTGTCGGCCGGTGGTATGACACGCCGGGCGAATTTCGGGTGCAGGACGGTGAGATTCGGTTGCCACCCCGTGACGCGCGGCGCCGCGCACCGCATCGTGGTGAGGGATCAGCGGCGAGCCCGCCCGATCGGAGGAGTGACCGTGAACGACAACAGCGACGCCCGCACCTCACGCCACTGGACGGCCGCAGCCGGCCTGGCGCTGCTGCTGGCGCTCGGCTGGGCCGCGCCGGCCCACGCCGCCCTCCCCGCCGGCGGCAGCGGACCGACCAGCGACTGGATGGGCACGGACCCCGGCAGCTACCCGCAGACCCTGGCGGACGTACGCGCCGAGATCGGCGCCGACACCGGCTCGGCGGCGAGCCTGACCGGTGCCGGCGTCGGGGTCGCGCTGATCGACACCGGGGTCGCGCCGGTGGCCGGGCTACCCGCCACCCAGATCGTCAACGGGCCCGACCTGTCCTTCGAATCGCAGGACTCGGACCTGCGCTACCTCGACGCGTACGGGCACGGCACCCACCTGGCCGGCATCATCGTCGCGAACGACAAGGCGTCCGGCAGCACCGGCCTGGCCCCGAAGGTGAAGCTCACCTCCATCAAGGTGGGCACCTCCAACGGCGCCGTCGACGTCACGCAGATCATGGCCGCGATCGACTGGGTGGTGGTGCACCGCAACGACGACCCGGCCAACCCGATCCGGGTGCTCAACCTCTCGTACGGGACCAGCGGCGGGCACGGCAAGTCGTACACCGATCCGCTGCAGTTCGCGGTGGAGCGCGCGTGGAAGGCGGGCATCCTGGTGGTGGCCGCGGCCGGCAACTCGGGCGACAACAAGGTAGCCAACCCGGCGCTCGACCCGTACGTGCTCAACGTGGGCTCGGCGTGCACCTACGGCACCCGGTCCACTTCGGACGATACGATCTCCACGTTCAGCGTCATCAACGGGGGCAAGCGCTCCATCGACGTACTGGCGCCGGGCGAGTCCATCGAGTCGCTGCGCGACCCGGGCTCCTATGTGGACACCAACTACCCGGACGCCCGGGTGGGTACCACCCTGTTCCGGGGCTCCGGCACCTCCCAGGCGGCCGCGGTGACCTCCGCCGCCGCGGCGCTACTGCTGCAGGGCCGGCCGTCGCTGTCCCCGGACCAGGCCAAGGCCCTGCTCGTCAACAGCGCCACCGCGCTCACCGGGTCCAAGGGGTACGGCGAAATCAACGTCGCCGCGGCGCTGGCCATGGCGGCGCCGACCGGCACGCAGACCTGGACGGCATCCAGCGGCTACGGCTCCCTGGAGGACGCCCGCGGCAACAGCCACGTGACCCGTGACGGCGTCCTGCTCTCCGGCGACATCACCGTCTGGGGTCTGCTCACCACCCTGCTCTGGGTACCCCGCAGCCTGGCGAAGACCGCGTGGTTCGGCGGCACCTGGATGGGCTTCCGGGTGGCCGGCGACGGCTGGACCGGTACCTCGTGGGCGTCCCGCACCTGGGCCCCGGCCGGCTGGTCGTTCGCGTCCTGGTTCGGCGGCACCACCTCGTGGACCGACCCGAGCTGGGCCGGGCACTACTGGTCCGGCAGCGCGTGGTCGGGCGGCGACTGGAGCGGGCACTACTGGTCCGGCGACACCTGGTCGGCCGCGGGCTGGCGGTGACCTCAGGCGTGCCGGACGACGTCCTCGTAGTCGAGGCGGGGCAGGCGGTCGAACCAGGCGTTCACACCGGGCTTACCGATGTTGACCACCAGGATCGTCCGCCACCGGCCGTCCGGGAAGAACTCCCCGTCGATGCCCGGGCCGTCGAACCCGCCCATCGGGCCGGCGGCCAGCCCCGCCGCGCGCACGCCGAGCAGGAAGTACCCCGCCTGCAGGGTCGCGTTGAACCGGGCCATCTTCTCCCGGGCCTCCGGGTCCCCGTCCAGCTGGTCCTTCATCGCCGCGCGGATCGGGAAGACCCGCGGGACGTGGTGGTGGAAGTCCGTGTCCGCGGCCAGCACGGCCACGACCGGCGCGGTCCGCGTCTTGGCCTTGTTGCCGTCGGCCAGGTGCGCCACGAGCCGCTCCCTGGCTTCGGGGGTACGCACGTAGAGCACGCGCAGCGGCTGCGTGTTGGCGGCGGTCGGCGGCCACTTGACCAGGTCGAAGATGGCGCGCAGCTGCTCGTCCGTCACCGGCTCGTCGCTGAAGGTGTTCGCCGTTCGGGCGTCGGTGAACAGCAGGGACTGCGCCGCGGGTGCCAGCGCGAGGACGTTTTCGGTGGTCAGCACGTCGGTCACGACCGCTCCTCCGTTGAGCCGGTGGGTCATCCGTTGCGACTGTAGCCGTAGAAGCTAGCTTTTTCGAAGTACCTCGCTTGGGAGATGCGGGTCGCCTTGGTCACACGACCCGGGCAGTGAATGTCGGTGGGTGCCGCTAGGGTCGCGGGCATGGCTGAGTTCTACCAGCACCCGTTGGCGTACCTGCTGGGGCTGGAGGGCATCGCACTGCTGCGCGCCTGGGGCGGCGACTTCGACCAGGAGTTCGTCGAGCGGCGCCTGGCCGAGGTACGCCGCCTGCTCGACACCGAGGCGCTCACCACCCACCCGGGGGTACGGGTCGGCCGGGGCGACACGCAGACCGGGTACCGGCGCTGGGCGGCCACCTACGACGCGCCGCGCAACACCCTGTTCGACGCCGACGAGCCGACCATGCACGAGATCATCGACGCGTTCCCGCCCGGCGACGCCCTCGACGCCGCCTGCGGCACCGGCCGGTACGCCGAGTACCTCGCCGGGCGCGGGCACCGGGTGACCGGCGTGGACAGCTCGCCCGAGATGCTCGACCGGGCCCGCTCCCGGGTACCGTCGGGCGAGTTCCACCTCGGCGACCTGCACCGGCTCCCCCTCCCCGACAGCTCGGCAGACATCGTGGTGTCCGGCCTCGCCCTGTCCCACGTACCGGATCTCGCGCCGGTCATGGCGGAGTTCGCCCGGGTACTGCGGCCCGGCGGGCAGCTGGTCATCTCCGACGGGCACCACGAGATCGTCCTGCGCGGCTCGGTCCCGCACGCACTCGGGCCGGACAACGAACCCGGCCTGGTCGCCAGCTACCGGCACCGCACGGGCGACTTCATCCGCGCCGCGCTCCCGGTGGGGCTCCAGGTCCGGCGCTGCGAGGAGCCGCACCGCCCCCGCGACGAGCCGCCGGCACAGCCCCCGGAGGGTGCGCTGACGGTCAGTGGCTGGTACGACTGGCCCTGGTCACTGCTGGACCTCATCCCCGAGGCGTCCCGGGCGGCGTGGGCGGTACCCGCCGTCGTCATCTGGCACTTCGAGCGCCCCCGCCCCTGACGCCGGGCGGTACGGCCCCTCCACTATGGACGGTACTCCATAGTGGACATTTGCGCGCGGACCGATCGGTATGATCGGGCCATGAGAGCCGACGGAACCTTCAGCGTCAAGTCCTTCACCCCGGCCGAACTCGCGCCGGACCCGGCGATCACCACCGGGCTGCCGGTGGGCGTGGCGACGCTGGAGAAACACTACGAGGGCGACATCGAGGGCCGCTCGGCGACCCTGTTCACCGCCGCCTTCGACCAGTCGACCGGCGTCGGCACGTACGTGGCCATGGAGTCGTTCGAGGGTTCCGTGCGGGGCCGGACGGGCGCCTTCAACTTCGCGCACTCGGCGTCCACCTCGGGCAGCGACCGCAGCGCCGAGTTCTTCCTCATCGTGCCGGCCAGCGGCACCGGCGAGCTGGCCGGGATCACCGGAACCGGCGGGTTGGCCGTGGACGCCGACGGCACGCACCGGATCTGGCTGGACTACGAGATCGGCTGACCATTTCGGCTATAGCCATTATGGTTATAGCCGACGTACCCTTACCCCATGGTGGTACGCGCGTTCGCGGCGCTCGCCGGCCTGACCACGCTGCTGGCGGCGGTCGCCCTGCTCCGCACCCCGGCTGCGGGCAGCGCCGGCCTGCTCGCGCTGCTGGGGGTACTCGTGGCGCAGGCGGCGTGCGTGGTCGCCGCGCGGTTCGGTCCGCTCGCGGAGCGCCGGGTGGCGCCGGCCGCGCTCGCCACGGGCGGGACGATCGGGGCGCTCGTGGGGCTCGGGTACGGGCTGGTGCTGCTCGCCGAGTACGCCAGCCCGGTGGTGAGCCGGGTGGACATCCCGCTCGGGTACGGCATCGTCGGGACGCTGGTCGCGGGCGGCCTGCTCGCCGGCGGGGTCGCCGCGTACCGTGCCGGGGGCTTCCGGGCGGGGCTGGCCGGCGCGCTGTGGGGCGCCATGGCCACCTACATGGTCTGGTACCCGCTGGTCCTCATCACCTACCACGCCTTCGACGGCACGGCCGCGCAGGCGCGGGCGCTGCGCGCCGAAGGCAGCTACGACGACTTCGCCCGCAGCGGGATGGCCGACTTCCACGCGTTCGTCCTGCAGGACATGTTCGGCGCGGGCTTCTTCCACCTCATCCTCAACGCCGCCATCGCGCTGGTGTTCGGCTCGCTGGCGGCCGGGCTCGCGGTCACCGTCCACAGTGGCCGCAAGGGCTGATCCGCGGCTCAGGCGGGCGGCAGGCCGTCGTCCACCGGAACGTCCTCAGGGGACAGTGCCACGCCGGCCGCGAGCGCCCGCTCCACGAGCAGCGCGGCGAAGTCCTCCTCGCCGTGCCCGTGCCCGACCGCCTCCTGTACCAGCTGGTGGGTGAGCGCGGCCACGGGCAGCGGTACCTCCATCGCCCGCGCGGCGGCCAGCCCGAGGTCGAAGTCCTTGCGCAGCAACCGGGTGGTGAAGGTCGGCGTCAGGTCCAGGTGTACCAGCGCCGGCGACTTGTACCGGGTGAACACCGAGCCGAGCACCGAGGAGTTGATGAACTCCAGGAAGGTGGCCCGGGGTACGCCGTTGCGCTCGGCGAGTACGGTCACCTCGGCCAGCGCCTCGGTCACGCAGCCGAGGAGGATGTTGTGTGCCAGCTTGACGAACCGGGCGCGGTCCCCCTCCCCCACATACGTCACCGCGCCCAGCAGGCTCAGCACCGGTACCACCGCCTGGTAGGCGTCGGGCGGGCCGGAGACGGCGACGGAGAGGCGGCCGGCCCGCACCACCTTGGGGTTGCCGCTGACCGGGGCGGCGAGCAGCGTGGTGCCGCGCGCCCGCGCCGCCTGGCGGACCTCGTCGGAGGTGCCGGCGGAGACGGTGCTGGAGTCGACCAGGTAGGCCGGCGCGCTGTCCTGGTCGAGCAGGGTGGTGGCGACGGCGCGCAGATCGTCGTCGGCGGCGACGGTGGTGAACACGATGTCGCGTGTGGACAGTGCGCCGATCCCGTCCACCACCACGGCGCCGGCGTCGGCGAGCGGCTGCGCCTTGGCCCGGGTGCGGTTCCACACGTGCACCTCCTGGCCGGCGGAGAGCAGCCGCTCGACCATGGCGGTGCCCATGCGACCGGTGCCGATCCAGCCGATCCGGAACTTCTGGCTGTCACTCATTGCTCGGCTCCCTTCCGGCCGCGGGTGCGGCGGCCGCACCGCCGCCGAGGTACAGGCGGCCCACCGCCGGGTCGTGCAGCAGGTCGGCGGCGGGCGCGGACAGGCGTACCGTGCCGGCGTCCAGCACCACCCCGGTGTCGGCGGCGGCCAGGCCGGACCGGGCGTTCTGCTCCACCAGCAGGATGGTGCGGCCGGCGGCGGCCAGCGCGCGCACGCTGTCGAAGACGACCCGGCGGGACCGCGGGTCCAGGCCGATGGACGGCTCGTCCAGCAGGATCAGGGCCGGTTCCAGGATGAGGGTACGGGCCAGTTCGACCTGCTTCTGCTCGCCGCCGGACAGGGCGCCCGCGTGGGTACCGGCGCGCCGGGCGCAGATGGGGAACGCGGCTACCGCGCGCTCCAGCCGCTGCGCCACCACCTTGGCGTCGCGGAGGAGGTACGCGCCCATGAGCAGGTTGTCCCACACCGTCATCGCGGGGAACAGGCTGCGCTCCTGCGGTACGTGCACGATGCCGCGTACCAGCCGCTCGCGCGGTGGCAGCGCGCCGATCTCCTCGCCACGGAAGGCGATCCGGCCCCGGTCGGCGCGGATCAGACCGCTCACCGCTTTGAGCACAGTGGACTTTCCCGCGCCGTTGGGCCCGATCAGGCAGGTGACGCTGTGCTCGGGTACGGACAGGTCGACGCCCTTGAGCACGTCGCCCGCGCCGTACCCGGCGACCACGCCGGACAGGTCGAGCAGCGGCATCATCTCAGGCTCCCAGGTACGCGTCGAGCACGCGCGGGTCGTCCTGCACCTCGCGCGGGGTACCCTCGCGGATCGGCCGGCCCGCGTCGAGTACCACCACCGGATCGCACAGCCGCATCACGAACGCCAGGTCGTGCTCGACCACGAGGAAGGTGACGCCGGCCGCGTGCCGGTCCCGGATGTGCCGCTCCATCGTCTCGATGAGCACGGGGTTCACGCCGGCGGTCGGCTCGTCCAGGAGCACCAGGCGGGGCGCGCTCATCAGCACGGCGGCGAACTCAAGCAGCTTGCGTTGCCCGTAGGAGAGCTGCCCGGCGGGCAGGCCGGCCACCGCGCTCAGCCCGAACTCCTCCAGCAGCTCCTGGGCGCGTACCCGGTCCCGGGCCCGTACCCGCGGGGTGAACAGCTGCCACCACGGGTACCCGGCGGCCACCACCAGGTTCTCCAGTGTGGACAGTGAGCCGAACACGCGCGCCTGCTGGAAGGTGCGGGACAGGCCCAGCCGGTACCGGCGCCCGGTGCCGTACCGGGTGATGTCCCGGCCGGCGAAGCGCACCCGGCCCGCGTCCGGGCGCAGGTACCCGGTGACGATGTTGAACACGGTGGTCTTGCCGGAGCCGTTGGGCCCGATCAGCCCGGTGACGGTGCCCTCGGCCACCCGCAGCGAGCAGTCGTCCACCGCCCGTACCCCGCCGAAGGTCCTGGTCAGGCCGGACAGCTCCAGCAGCTCCTCAGGCACGGCGCCACCGCTCCGCGAGCGTGGGCAGGATGCCCCGCGGCAGCACCAGCATCACGCCGAGGAACACCAGGGCGTACGCGATGAGGTAGAACTGGCTGGCGCCCAGCCGGTACGCGAGGTACTGCTGGCTGGTCTCCAGCAGGAACGCGCCGAGCACCGGCCCCCAGATGGTGGCCCGCCCGCCCAGGAACGTCATCAGCACCACCGCGATGCTGATCAGCGGGTCGACCGCGAACTGCGGGTAGATGAAGCCTTCGTAGTAGGCCCAGACCGCGCCCACCATCGCGGTGAGGCCCACGCTGACCGAGAACGCGAGCACCTTCGCGCCCGCGGTCGGTACCCCCACCCCGCGCGCCTTGTCCTCGTCCGCGCGTACCGCGGCCAGGGCCAGCCCCACGCGGGCCCGGTTCGCCGCGTACGCCAGCCCCATCGCGAGCGCCAGCAGCCCGACGAGCACGTAGTAGAACGGCTGCTCGAAGGTGGCCGGGTCGAACGGCGGCACCGGCAGCGCCAGCCCCTGCGCGCCGCCGGTCAGCCCGCGCAGGTTGAACGCCAGCGTCTGCGCCACGAACAGCAGGGTGATGGTGACGATGGCGAACACGTCGGCCCGGGTACGCATGGCCACCGCCGCGATCGGCAGGCCGAGCAGCGCGGCACCCAGCCCGATGACGGGCAGCCAGACGAACGGCGCGTACCCGTTCGTCACCGTGTCGCCCCTGGTGAGCAGGCCCAGCCCGTACGCGCCCAGGCCGAAGAACGCGGCGTGCCCGAGCGACGGGTACCCGGCGAAGCCGCCCACCAGGTTCCAGGCGCTGGCCATGGCGGCGAACATGAGCGCGAACACGAACATGTTGAGCACCCAGTGCGCGGGGCCGAGCAGGGGCACCGCGAGCAGTACCCCGAAGAACGCCACCGCGCGCAGGACGCCGGTCATATGGCGCCCCGGGCCACCCGGCCGAAGAGTCCCTGCGGGCGTACCAGCAGCACCAGGATGAGGATGACGAAGAACGTCATCTCCGACCACGCGGGCGAGAAGGTGGACGCGACGATCGCCGAGGAGGTGGACACCACGAGCGCGGCGAGCACGGCACCGCCCACGCTGCCCAGCCCGCCGAGCACCACAATGGACAGTAGCCGGGAGATGAGGTCGTAGTGGCTGCCCGAGTTGAACGGGTAGAGCAGCCCGTACACCGAGCCGGCCGCACCCGCGGTCGCCGCGCCGAGCCCGAAGCCCAGCGCGGACACGGTCTCGGTACGCACGCCGAGCAGCCGGGCCGAGTCCGGGTTCTGCACGGTGGCCCGCACCGACCGGCCGAAGCGGGTGCGGTGCAGCAGCAGGAACAGCACGCCCAGCGCGGCCAGCGAGAGCCCGCAGGCGACCAGCCGGACCAGGGTGACCTGGTAGCCGAGCACGGTCCAGCTCGCGTTGGCGTACCCGGTGTTGATGCTGCGGTAGGTGGTCTGCCAGCCGACGCTCATGACGCCCTCGATGAGCAGCGCCACCGCGAAGGTCACCAGCAGCGACAGCTCGGACCGGTCGGCGGCCCGCAGCGGGCGCAGGAACAGCGCCTGCACGCCCACGCCGAGCCCGAACATGGCGGCCGAGGTGACCGGGATGGCCAGCAGCGGGTCCAGCCCGAGCGAGGTGAACAGCTGGTACGCCAGGTACGCGGACAGGATGACCATGGCGCCCTGGGCCAGGTTGATCACCTTCATGATGCCGAAGATGAGGGTCTGACCGGAGGCCATCAGCGCGTAGACGCCTCCGGTCAGTACCCCCAGGATCGTGCCCTGGATCAGCGCGTGCATCCGCCGCCTCATCCGCCCCAGGCAGGCTTCGGGTACACCGCCGTGGCCTTGGCGACGGTGCCCGGGTACACCGGCACCAGCTTGCCGCCCTGCCACTGGATCAGGCTGAAGCTGCCGTTGGGCGCGCCGGTCGCGTCCCAGCTGAGCGTGCCGAGCAGGGTCGGCCAGCTGCCCTGGTGCAGGGTGCGGATGATGGTCGCGTTGTCCAGTTTCCCGGCCTGCTTGGCCACCAGCTCCAGCACCTGGCCGGCCGCGTACGCCTCGGCCGCACTGTTGTCGATGGTGTCCACCGTGCCCCCGTACGCCTTGAGGTAGGCGGCGGTGAACTCGGCGCTGCCGGGTGCGGTGGAGTCGGGGAACCAGTCACCCGCGGACATGACGCCCTGCGTGTTGTTCGCGCCGACCTTGCTGGGGAACTCGGCCGGCGAGTTGGCGCCGTTGGACATGAACATGAAGCGCGGGCTGAACTTGAGCTGTACCAGGCTCTTCACCTGACCGTACGCGTCGTCGCTCTGGGTACCGCTGACGAGCACGTCCGGCTTGGCCGCCGCGACCTTCGCGATGATGGGCGAGAAGTCCTGCGTCTCGGCCGGGTACACCTGCTTGTAGACGGTGCGGATGCCGGCCGCCTCGAAGCGCGCCCGGATGTCCTCCGCGATCGGTGCGGCGAACGGGTCGTCCAGCTCCGCGTAGGCGGCCGTTTTGGGCCGGTCCGCGGCGGGCAGGGACAGCACCCAGTCGGCGAACACCTCACCGGACTTCACCACCGGCGCGGGCTGGATGAAGAAGAGGTTGTTGAGCTTCTGCGCGAATACCGCCGGCCCGCCGCCCGCCGGCTCCAGGAAGGCGTACCCGTAGCGCCGGGCCACCTGGGAGGCGGGGATGGTGAGCAGGCTGGAGAACGGCCCGAAGACCAGGTCCACGTGGTCGGCGTTGATGAGGTTCTGGTAGTTGGTGACGACCTGCGTCGGGCTGGACGTGTCGTCGACAATCTTCATCTGGACGTGGCGGCCGAGCAGGCCACCCTTGGCGTTGACGGTGTCCGCCCAGAGCTGGTACCCGGCCTTGACCGCCTTGCCCGAGTCGGCGAAGTCGCCGGTGAGCGAGACGGACGCGCCGATCACCAGCGGCTTGGCGCTGCCACCCGACGCGCTGGACGCCGGGCTGGACTTGCCTGAGCAGGCGGTCAGGGCGGCGACCAGGCAGAGCGCGACGCCCGTCGCGGTACGCGAGTGTGACATCCGGTCCTCCCTCGTGGAGCGCTCCGGAGCAGGGTCCACAATCGATTGCGGTCAGGATGGACCCGCCCGGATGTCCTGTCAACCGCCTCTACCAAACTGCGGCACAATCGATTGCGAAGCCGTATCCTGGCTGGATGCAGCGGGTGAAGCTGGCCGACGTGGCCCGGGCGGCGGGGGTACACCCCGGCACCGCCAGCCGGGCACTCAATCCGGCCACCCGCGACCAGGTGAGCCGGGCCACCAGCAAGCGGGTGGTGCGGGCCGCCGAGCGCCTCGGCTACGTGCCCAACACGCTCGCCCGCGGTCTGCGTACCGCGCGCTCGTACATCGCGGCGATGGTGGTACCGGACATCACCAACCCGCTCTTCCCGCCCATGGTGCGCGGCGCGGAGCAGGTACTCAGCGGGGCCGGGTACACGCTGGTGCTCACCGACACCGGCAACGACGCGGCCACCGAGCGGCGGCAGATCGAGCAGCTGCGCGCCCGGGGTACCGACGGGTTCATCGTGGCCACCGCGCGCTGGGAGGACGCGGTGCTGGACGAGGCGGCCGCGGCGGGGGTACCGGCGGTGCTGGTGAACCGGAACACGGCGAGCCGGCTGCTGCCCTACGTGGGCGCGGACGAGCGCACCGGTATCGCGCTGGCCGTGGCGCACCTGGTCGCGCTGGGGCACCGGCGCATCGCGTACCTCGCCGGACCGCAGGACACCTCCACCGGGCGGGAGCGGGCGGCGGCGTTCCGGCACGCGGTACACAGCCACGGGCTGCCCGGCGACCGCGGCCAGGTACGCGCCTGCGCCGAGTACACCGAGGCGGCGGGTGCGGCGGCCGCGGCCCGGCTGCTCGCCTCCGGCCGGGAGTTCACCGCGGTGCTCGCCGGCAACGACCTGATCGCGTTCGGGGTGCTCGCCGTGCTGGCCGGCGCCGGCCTGCGCTGCCCGGAGCAGGTGTCCGTGATCGGCTTCAACGACCTGCCGCTGGTGGACAAGCTCACCCCGCCGCTGACCACGGTGCGGCTCCCGCTGCACGAGATGGGCACGCTGGCCGCCCGCACGCTGCTGGGCGAGATCGACCGGACCGGGCCGGACGGGCGGGTGGCGCAGTCCCTGCTCGGCGTGGAGCTGGCGGTACGCGGCAGCACCGCGCCCCCGCCCTAGACGAGTTGTTCCGAATTCCTGGGCCGGTGATAGGGCATGAGGGGAGGGTGTTCAGGATCATGTTGTGACGCAAGACCTGGACACCCTCTTGACTGCACTGTACGTGAAGATCGACGACACGATCACCACCCCGCGTTGGCGCGGCCGCCCACCGCTGTTG
>DATEJJ010000130.1:0-2522 GCA_035278125.1 Rugosimonospora sp. | reverse complement strand
GCCGCGGCTGGCATCGGCGCCGTGACGACCGGACCGGGCATGGCCGTGGCGACAAGCATTTCCGCGAGGGGTACCTGCGCCGCGCCGCCGACGAGCACCGTGGCGCGTACCTCCTCGGCGGGTACGCCGGCCGCCTCCAGGGTGTACGCCAGGGTGTCCAGGGTGCCGGCCAGGGCCGGGCGGATCAGCTCCTCGAACCGGGTACGGGTCAGTACCAGGTCGGCCCGCGCACCGGGCAGGCGTACCTCGATGGTGGTCGCGGCGACCTCGGACAGCACCTCCTTCGAGGCGGCGCAGCGCTCGCGCAGCCGGGCCCAGGCGCGCAGCGCGTCGGGGTCGCCGTCGGGGTCCTCGGGCGTGGCGTCGCCCAGTTCGCCGAGCACCCAGTCGAGGATGGCGTCGTCGAAGTCGGCGCCGCCCACCGGTACGCACGTCTCCGCGCTGGCCAGTACCTCGAACGCGGCACCGGAGCCGCGCCGTACCACGGCGCACTCGGTGCGGGTGCCGCCCAGGGAGTAGATCGCGAGCGTGGCGCCGGGCTCCACCGGCACGCTGGCGGCGTAGTCCTCCGCCACGGCGACCGGCTCCGGGAGCAGGGTCACCCCGTCCAGCCCGACCTGCCAGAGCGCCTGGTGCAGCAGGCCCCGCCGGTACGGGCCCCAGCACGCGGGGTGGGCGAGCACGAGCTGGTCGGGTGGCTCACCCTCGGCCGCGGTCACCTGGTCGGCGACCCAGCTCGCCAGGGTGGCGGCGAGCAGCTGCGGGCGGTACGGCTCGGCGCCCACGAGCATCGGCACGTCGTCGCCCACCCGGCGGATGAAGCCGCGGATCACCGCGCCGGGCGGCAGCTCGGCGCCGTCCTCGGCCACCACCGCCAGGTCGGGGGAGACCTGTACGAGCACGGACGGTACGGCGGCGGACGCCCGGCCCAGCGGGACGATCTCCGGGTGGCCCCAGTCGGGGCCGTACCGGCGGGACAGCGCCACCGAGGTGCAGGTGCTGCCGATGTCGATGCCCAGGGCGTACGGCACGAAGCCCCCTCAGTGCGCGTTGCAAACGTCCGGCTCATCTGTTCGTACCAGAGTCGTAGACGCTCCGGCAGTGAGGGAATCCGCCGCGAGGATCCCCCAATCCCCCAATGGCGGCGGGTCGATCCCCTAACGCGGGAGCGGCCGGCGGGCGGGGGCGCGATCCCCGATGTGACGGTGCGTCAGGCTCCGTACGGTCATCGCAACACATTGATCCGCCGCTGCGTCGCGGAGCATCCGGCCGCTCCGCGACGCAGCGGCCTTCCTCCCGCCCAGGACCCGAGGAGTGCCATGGAGTCTCCGCAAACCCTGCACGACTTTGTGCTCAACCTGCTCAACAACGCGGACGCGCGCGCGGCGTTCCAGCTGGACCCGCAGGGTGCGCTGCACGACGCGGGCCTGTCCGACATAGACGCCGCGGATGTCCGCGACGTGGTACCGCTGGTGGTCGACTACGCGCCGGCCACGGTGGGACCGGTGCTGGACGGCACGCTGAGCCAGCTCAGCACGGGGGTTACCGGCGGCGGTACCGCCAGTGCCATCCAGCAGCTCCAACTGGTTACCCAGCAGCTGCCACCGTCGGTGCTCAACACCACTCCGTTGAGCACCACGGTGGCGGCGACCGGGCTGACCGGCCTCTCCGGCTCGCTGCACGGCACCGGTGCGGCGATGTCGGGCAGCATGGGGCTGTCCGGGGACTTCTCCGCCGCGCACGACGTCACCCACACCCTGGATGCCGGCGCGGTCTCGGACGCCACCAACACGGTCACCTCGGTCACCGGGCAGGCCACGGCTCAGCTGGACGGCACGGCCGGCCAGCTGACCGCGCCGGTGTCCGGGATCGTTCCCGGTACGCCGGACCTGAGCCACCCGCTCGGGACAGTGACGAGCACCCTCGACGGCGCGACGCACGACCTCACCGGTTCGCTGTCGCAGGTGCTCGGTGGCAACAGCGACCTGCTCCACCTGTCCGGTGGCGGGCTGTCCATGTCGGGATCGGCGGCCACGACCGGCTCGGTCGGTACCGCCATGCACGCGGACAGTTCGACCAGCGTCACCGGGCACGCGGACAACCCGCTGGCGCACGGCATCGTGGGCGACCTGCTCGGCGGCACCCCGCTCGCGGGTGCCGAGCCGGACGGTCACCTGCTCGACGTCAGTCACCTGTTCTGACGGTGGCGACGGGGGGAGGCCGGGCTCGCCCTGCCAGGGTCCGGCCTCTCCGCCATTCCGACCTACTCCAGGGGGACGCGCGATGGCACCGCTGTGGCTCGACGTACTGGACGAGACGATCCGGGCGTGCGCCGCGTACCGGCGGGCCGATCTGGTGGGCTGGCTGGAGCTCAAGCGCGGGCACCTGCTCGCCCCGACGCTGCGGGTACTGGTCGCGGGCGAACCGGGGCAGGGCAAGAGCGAACTGATCAACGCGCTGGTCAACGCGCCGGTGTGCGCGGTCGGCGACGGCGCGGGTACGGCCATCCCGGCGGTGGTCCG
>DATEJJ010000129.1:0-3128 GCA_035278125.1 Rugosimonospora sp. | reverse complement strand
GTGCCCGGCCGGTGCCCACGCCGCCGGCCCGGCCAGCGCCGTGCGTACCGTGAGCCACAGCTCGCCACCGCCGGGTACCCGGGCCGCCGCCGGTACCGGTACCCGCGCGGTCGCGCCCGGCGGGAGCACCGGCACCTCCAGCGGTCCAGCGGCCACCGGTACCCCGTCCCGCTCCACCGCCCAGCCGAACGCGAGGTGCGCGGTGTCCACGGTGTCGTACCGGTTGGTGACGGCGAGCGTACCCGGGTCGTCGCCGGGCGCGATGCGTACCGGCTCGCTCACCTTCGCGTACTCGCGCAGCCCCGGCGAGGGTACCCGGTCCGGGAAGAGCAGACCGTCCACACAGAAGTGTCCATCGTGGACCTCTTCGCCGAAGTCCCCGCCGTAGGCGAAGTACTCCCGCCCGTCCGGGGTACGCTGCCGGATGCCGTGGTCGATCCACTCCCAGACGAAGCCGCCCTGGCACCGCGGGTACCGGGTGAACAGCTCGTCGTACTCGGCCAGCCCGCCCGGCCCGTTGCCCATCGCGTGCGCGTACTCGCACAGCACGAACGGCAGCCCGCGGCCCTGCGCGCCGGCGCCGATCTCGGCCACCTCCGCGTGGTCGGCGTACATCCGGCTGTAGACGTCGACGTACCGGCACTCCCGGTCGCCCTCGTAGTGCACCGGCCGGTCCGGGTCGCGGTCCCGGACCCAGGCCGCCATCGCGGCCAGCCCCTGCCCGGTGTCGCTCTCGTTGCCCAGCGACCACAGGATGACGCTCGGGTGGTTCTTGTCCCGCTCCACCATGCGCCGCATCCGGTCCAGCAGTGCCGGCGTCCAGGCCGGGTCGGCCGCCGGGTTGCCGCGCCAGTCCAGGTCGCTGAAGCCGTGCGTCTCCAGGTCGCACTCGTCCACCACCCACAGGCCCAGTTCGTCGCACAGGTCAAGCCACGCGGGCGGCGGCGGGTAGTGGCTGGTGCGTACCGCGTTGACGTTGTGCCGCTTCATCAGCAGCAGGTCCGCGCGCAGCGTCTCCGGCGGGAGCGCCCGGCCGCGGTCCGGGTGCCAGTCGTGCCGGTTCACCCCGCGCAGCACGATGCGCCGGCCGTTGACCAGCAGCAGACCGTCCTCGATGGACACCGTGCGGAAGCCGATCCGCAGGCTGGCCCGCTCGGCCGGGGTGGCCACGGTCGCCTCGTACCGCCGGGGCGACTCCGCGCTCCACGGCTGTACGTCCACTGTGTACACCTGGTCGGCCGGCCCGTCGATGCCCAGCTCCGGTACGGCCAGCCGGGCCGGTACGGGACAGTCCACGCGCAGCGTGCCGGTACCGGCCCGGTGGTCGTACCCGGCGTGCACGAACACGTCGTCCAGGCCACCGGGCGGGCGGTGCAGCAGGGTCACGTCCCGGAAGATGCCGGGCAGCCACCACATGTCCTGCGCCTCCAGGTAGCTGCCCGACGACCACTGGTGCACCCGTACCGCCAGCACGTTGCGCCCCGGGCGCAGCGCCCCGCCCACCGGGAACTCGGTGGGCAGCCGGCTGCCCTTGCCGTGGCCGAGTTCCTGCCCGTTCAGCCAGACCCGGAAGCAGGAGTCGACCCCGTCGAAGCGCAGCACCGCCGGCCCGTCCGGCCAGCCGGCGGGCAGGTCGAAGGCGAGCCGGTGGTCGCCGGTCGGGTTCTGCGTGGGTACCCGCGGCGGGTCGGTCGGGAACGGGTACTTCTCGTTGGTGTACGCGGGCCGCCCGTACCCGTGCATCGGCCAGCACGACGGCACCGGCAACAGGTCCCAGTCCCCGTCCGGGTACTCCGGCGCGGCGAAGCTCTCGTCGCCGGTGGCCCGCTCCGCGTACCGGAAGCGCCAGTCGCCGTTGAGCGGCAGCCGCGGCGCGTCCGAGTCGAACCAGGCGCGCGGCGCGTACCGCCCCTCGCCCGGGGTGACCTGCTCGTAGTACGGCATGGTCATGACACCCTCGCCAGCCGCAGGGTGACCACCTGGAACGGGCGCAGCGCGAGCGCGAGCGCACCGTCCGGCCCGGCCGCCAGCGCCCCGTGCGGGAGCGGGCGCTCCAGCAGGTCGGTCAGGCACGCACCGGCCAGCGCGAAGCCGGGCCGCAGCCGTGCCGTGGCCCGGCCGCCGAGCGACTCGTACAGGCGCACCACCACGTCGCCGCTGCGGTCGTCGGCGAGCTTCACCGACTCCACCGCCACCGCCGGACTGTCCACAGTGACCAGTGCGCCCGGCGGGGTACCCGCGCCGGGCGTGATCCGCAGCGGCAGGTTCAGCGCGTACGCCTCGCCGACCGCCTCCGCGATACCCGCGCCGGGCAGCAGCGCGTACCGGAACCGGTGCCGGCCCTGGTCGGCGTGCGGGTCGGGGGACCGCGGCGCGCGGACCAGGCTCAGCCGCACCGACGTCATGACCCCACCGCCCGGATTCAGGCCCCGGGTGGCGTCGTAGCCGTAGGTCGAGTCGGTCAGCAGGGCGACGCCGTACCCGGGTTCGCCGGCGTGGATCCAGCGGTGCGCGTACACCTCGAAGCGGGCCGCGTCCCAGCTGGTGTTGGTGTGCGTCGGGCGGAACACGTGGCCGAACTGGATCTCGGCGGCGGTCCGGTCGGCGTGCACGTCGAGCGGGAACGCCACCTTGAGGATCTTCTCCCGCTCGTGCCAGTCGAGGTCGGTCGCCACCTCGATCCGGGCGCTGCCGGCGCGCAGGTACACGGTCTGGCTGATCCGGGACGCGCCGAAGGAGCGCTCCACCCGTACCGCCCCCACCAGCGGGCCGGCCTCAACCACCTCGATGGAGTCCACAGTGGTCAGATCCGTCCACACGCGACGGTAATGCCGGCCCACGTCCCAGGCGTCCCAGTGGCTGGGCAGGTCGGGGTGCAGCTGAAGCAGGTTGCCCCGGCTGCCCGCCGCCAGCACCTCGCGCCCGGCGGCCAGGTCGCGGACGGCGGCGAACAGCCCGTCGGGGTCCAGCTCCACCCGCACGATCCCGTTGTCCAGCACCCGGTCGGTGACGGTCACCGGTGCGGGCGGCCGAGCGGGTTGCAGCGGCGCGGCGGACAGCGCCGGCACGGTGACGAAGACCGGCGTGCCGTCCGGCCCGGTGGCCACCTCGGCGCGCGGGCGCGGCCC
>DATEJJ010000128.1:0-4389 GCA_035278125.1 Rugosimonospora sp. | reverse complement strand
CGTTGAGCGCACGACCGTTGCCGGCGGCCGGGTGCGCGGTGACCGGCTCAGCGGCGGCGGGCGACCTCGTCCCGGCCGGCGAGGACGACCATCGACAGCGGTACCACGAGCCACAGTTGCGGCAGGCTGTACGGCGCCGGGCTCACGGCGAGTCGAGGACGACGACACCGAGCTCCTGCGTGACGGTCGCGATCGGCAGGAAGCCGTTGGTGCAGACCGTCGCCCGCTTGGTGCACGTGTACGCCTCGTTGATACCCAGCGCCGCGACCCCCTCGATGGAGCCGTCCGGGTGGTAGACGTAGGCGTACACGGGGCCGCCGCTGTCGCCGTCCAGAACGTGCTGGGTCGCGTCCGCGTACCGCCACCGGACGTAGCCGGATTGCTTGTCGTACGCCGACTTGGCGAGAATGGTGCCGCACCTCTCGCCACCGGTCGCGGCGCCGACCTGGCAGATCCGTTCGCCGGGGTACCAGTCGGCGCTGGCCAGGACCGGGTATACGCCGTGGTCGGTCTGCAGCGCCCCGGTCGGTATCACGCCGCCCGCGTCCGGTCGCCACGCCAGGACGTCGTGCGCCTTGCCGCCCTCCGGCTGGTGCAGGCAGCCCGGGCCGGAGCCGGTGCAGTCGAGACCCGTTGCGTAGTGCACCCACGAGGGCTGCGGCCCCGGTGCGATCGCCGGTGGTGTCGGGCCCTCGATGTCCACTATGGACGCCTGCCCCACGGCGTGGCCGTTCTTGTCGAGCCAGTTCCGGCAGCGGTCCGCGGTCAGCAGGTACCGGTCGGTGCCGCGCAGTACCGCGAAGCCCGCGGTACACCGCCCGTCGATGGCGACAGCCTTCCGGGGCATCGGGGAGGTACCGAGCACCGCGGTGAACTCGCCTGCCCGGAGCAGGAGCGGCGGGGGTGGCACGTAGGTGACCTGGACGTCGACGAAGTCGGCGCTGCCGTAGTCGCTGGCCCGAATCGCGATCAGGTTGTCGACGCCCAGCGCGCCCGCCGGTACGTCCACGTTGATCCCGTCGCTCTGGCAGTCGCCGTTCTCGACGTGCTGTACCAGGGTTCCGTTCACGTATACGTCGGCGTTGTTGTCGATGGTGCCGGCGATGTGCACCCGGCTGCCGCCGGCGGGGATGGTGACGTGGTGGCGGATCAGCATGTCGGTGTCGAGGTCCCACGCGGTGTGTACCTGACCCGTGTTGTTCCAGGGGCAGACGCCGTTGACCGTACCCATCCCCGCCTGCCCGAGCGGCCATGCGCTGGCGTCGAAGGACGGATCCTCGAACCCCGGCAGGTCGCCGTGGGCCACCTGCCGGAAGGACCAACCGGCACTCTGGTACGGCAGCGCCACGGTCGTGTCGTCGGCGACCGCCGCGGTACCCCCCAGCGGCGCGACGAGCGCACCGAGAAGCGTCACGGACAGCGCTGTCAGTATGAGCGTTGCTCTGCTTCTCATGGCGTGCGCCTGCTTCCTCGATCCGGGCTCGTGGAGGGGATCCGCGCCGATCCTACGCATGACACGCGACGGATCAGGCCAACCGGCGAATACGTCAAGCCCGATTCCCGCCAACGGGTGGATTGGCCGGTGACCGTGGCGTCACTCGGGACCTCCGGCCCTGCCGCGCGGTCGTTTCGCCCCTGAACGGCGGACCGGTGGCCGGGCAGGCTGGAACGTGGAAGACCACGTTGGGAGGTCAGCATGAAGGCTGTGGTGTACGGCGGTCCAGGCGAGAAGGCGTGGACCGAGGTCCCGGATCCGGCGATCAGCGAGCCGCGGGACGCGATTATCCAGGTCGATGCGGTGACCATCTGCGGTACCGACCTGCACATCCTCGGTGGTGACGTACCCGCCGTGGCGCCCGGGCGGATCCTGGGCCACGAGGCGGTGGGTACGGTGGTCGAGGCCGGTAGCGGGGTGGTCGGGTTGACCGCGGGGGACAAGGTGCTCGCCTCGTGCATCTCCGCGTGCGGGGTGTGCGCGTACTGCCGGCAGGGCAGCTACGGGCAGTGCCGTGGTGGTGGCGGCTGGATCCTCGGTCACCTGGTCGACGGTGTCCAGGCGCAGTACGCGCGGCTGCCGTTCGCGGACCTGTCCACGTACAAGCTGCCGCACGGTATCCCGGACGAGGCGGCGGTGCTGCTGGCCGACATCCTGCCCACCTCGTACGAGGTCGGCGTGCTCAACGGCCGGGTCCGTCCCGGCGACACGGTCGTGGTGGTGGGCGCCGGGCCGATCGGGTTGGCCGCCATCCTGACCGCGAAGCTGTACTCCCCGTCGCATGTCATCGCGGTGGACAAGGCGGAGAGCCGGTTGCAGGCGGCCAAGATGTTCGGCGCGGACATGGCGGTCAGGCCGGAGGACAACCCGGAGGAGTTGGTGGCGTCGGTGACCGGCGGGCTGGGCGCCGACGTGGTGCTGGAGGCGGTGGGTGTTCCGCAGACCTTCGAGCTGTGCACCACCCTGGTCCGGCCCGGCGGGCGGGTGGCCAACATCGGCGTGCACGGCAAGCCGGCCACGCTGCACCTGGAGGACCTGTGGATCCGCAACGTCACCATCACCACCGGTCTGGTCGACACGTTCTCGACGCCGAGGCTGCTGGCGATGCTGGCCGCCGGCCAGTTGGATGTGGGCCACATGGTGACCCACCGGTTCGGGCTGGACGAATTCATGGACGCGTATGACGTGTTCGCCCGGCCGGCGCAGACCGGCGCGCTGAAGGTTGTCCTCACCCGCCAGTGAACGGGTGGCCCCCGGCAAGTGTTGGGGTGGGCCGGGGATATCCCGGCCCACCCCAACGGATACGGCAGGCTCCCTGTTATGCGGGACTGGCGAGCACCTCGGACAGGGGCCGCCGGGGTGTACCGGCGGCGGGTGGGCCGTACCCGAGGCGCAGGATGACCTGGGCGGCCATGCCCTGGCGGGTATCGACCAGCAGGTTGCGCAGTTCGGCGTATTCGAGGGGTTGGGTCATCGGGGTGGCGGCCAGGCCGCGGATGGTGGCGGTGAGCAGGACCCGTTGCAGGGCCTGCCCGGCGCGCAGCCATTGCCGGGGGCTGTCGCCGAACGTGGACAGCAGCACGATGGTCGGGTGCGGCTCGAACGTGGCGGTACGGCGGGGTGCGTCCGGTCGGGTCAGGCCGAAGTCGCGCAGCGGCAGTGCGGCGAGGCTGTCGTGGGGTCCGAAGGCTGTCGCGGGTATGCCGTCGGGGCGGGTGTGGTCGGTGGTGGTCCAGGTGGTCAGTTCGGCCCGGTAGCGGTGTTCGGCGCGTTGCCAGTCGTCGGCGGTGCGGACCAGGCTGAGGATGGCGTCGCGGCCGACCGGGTCGGTGCGGGCGAGCCGGGCGCCCTCCACGTCGGCGGCGGCGTGCAACTCGTCGAGTACGTCCGCGGGTACGGGGGTGTTGTGGAAGGGGTGGCGGTTCGTGTGCCGGCGGGGGATGGCGGCGGCCAGGGTCTGGATGGTGGTGTCGGGGCGGACCGGGTGGCCGATGGTCACGCGGGCGGCCAGGTCCGGGTTGGTGGGTTCGGGCAGCAGCCGGAGCAGGGGCAGCCGGCCGTGGTCGAGGATGGCCAGGCGGAGGTTGAGGATGGCCGCGCCGAGACTGATCATCAGTTCCCGGCCGGTCGGGTCGATGGCGGGTAGGAGGCGGGTCCGGTCGGCGTGCACCTCGATGCCGTGGCCGAGACGGAAGCGCCAGGGTTGACTGTTGTGTATGGAGGGTGCGGCGGTCGCGGCGCGGAGACATTCGGCGAGCGCGGCGCCTGGCTGCCCGGCCCTGTTGACTGTCCACAGTGGTGTGTTCATCGCCGGTCCCCCGCCGCCTGCATCGCCGGCACGGGTTCGGCCGCGTGCCGGTGGGGGTGGACGACGACCACCGGGCAGGGCGGGTCGCGGAGGATCTGCACGCCGACCGAGCCGAGGGTCGCCTGGTGCAGGCTGCCCCAGCCGTGCGAGCCGAGAACCAGCAGGCGGGCGCGGGCCGCCTCGTCCAGCAGGACGCGGTGGGCCGCACCGATGGCGAGCTTCTCGGCCACCGGGGTACCGGGGAAGGCCGGTTGCCACCGTTGTACGGCCCGGCTGAGGATCCGGCCGTGGGTCTCGGCGAGGTGGTCGAAGCTGTCGGGCAGTTGGCGCAGCCGGTGTACGCCCAGGGTGACCGGTTGCCAGGCGTGTACCGCGACCGCGCGGGTGTGCCAGCGTTCGGCGGTGGCCAGGGCGTAGCGCAGGGCCAGGGCGGCGCTTTCGGAGCCGTCGACACCGGCGACGACCGGTCCCGGCGAGGCGCCCGGGTGGTGTCCGGCGGGTAGCACGGCGACCGGGCACGGGGCGAGCATGGCCACCTGGGCACCGACCCGGTGGTGGCCGTGGTCGGCGCCGAGGACCAGGAGCT
>DATEJJ010000127.1:0-2115 GCA_035278125.1 Rugosimonospora sp. | reverse complement strand
ATCCTCTATGCCTCCCCAGACATCCTCTTGGCCTCCCCAGGCACGGCTCCGAAACTTGCGGCGAAACCTCCGGTAATATGGCGGCAACTTAGGCCCCTCATCGACCCCTGTCAAGACTGGACAAGCAGGCAGCGAGTGCCTAGAGTCGCCGAAAGTTTGGGCACGACGACGACCCGGGAGGTACCGATAACCAGGTCCCGTCAGGCCGCCCGCCCCGGCGCCCCGACCATCGCCGTTATCGCCGACGAGGTCGGCGTCTCGGTGACGACCGTGTCCAAGGTCCTCAACGGCCGCGCCGACGTCGCGCCGGCCACCCGGGCCCGGGTCGAGGCCAGCCTGGAGCGGCACCGGTACCGCCGCCGCGCCGAGCGCCGGCTGACCGGTGCGGGCCAGCTCGACCTGGTGTTCCACGAGTTCGACACGGCCTGGGCGATGGAGATCATCCGGGGCGTGGAGGCGGTCACCGCCGCCGCCGGCATCGACGTGGTGCTCTCCCAACTCGGCGGCGAGCACCGCCCGCCGCAGCCGTGGCTGGACGGGGTGCTGACCCGCCGCCCGCTCGGCGTGCTGTTCGTGCTGTGCAGCCCGACCCTGCCGCAGCAGCAGCAACTGCGCCGCCAGCGCATCCCGTTCGCGGTGGTGGACACCGACAGCGCGACGTCCGCGTCGGTACCCACGGTCGGCTCCAACAACTGGAACGGCGGGCTGCTCGCCACCCGCCACCTGCTGGAGCTGGGGCACCGCCGGATCGCGGTCATCTCCGGTACCGCCGACGTGCTGTGCAGCCGGGCGCGGGTGGCTGGTTTCCAGTTCGCGCACGAGGAGGCGGGGGTACCGCTGGACCCGGGGCTGGTGCGGTACGGCAACTTCTCCGCGACCGCGGGCCACCAGCACGCCACCGAGCTGCTCAGCCGGCCCGACCGGCCCACCGCCATCTTCGCCGGCTCCGACATGCAGGCGATCGGGGTACTGCGCGCGGCCCGCCGGCTCGGCCTGGACGTACCGGGCCAGCTCTCCGTCACCGGGTACGACAACCTGCCCATGGCCGCCTGGATCGACCCGCCGCTGACCACCGTGAACCAGCCCCTGCTGGACATGGCCGGTACCGCCACCCGGATGGTGCTCGACCTGGCCCGGGGCGTCGAACTGCGGACCAGCCGGATCGACCTGGTGACCGAGCTGGTGGTCCGGGAGAGCACCGGGCCGCCACCGCCGGGCGGGTGAGCGGCGGAATGTCTGCTCCCGGCCGTGCGCGTCTCACCCTCGTTGGTTATCACGCCAATGCATAGAGAATCGCGAATCTTCCTCGGGATACTCACCTTCCCCGATGGAAGGAGCACACCCCGATGAGCCGAACCACCGTCCGCCGTGCCGCCGCCGCCCTGCTCGGCGCGGCCGGTGCCATCGCCCTCCAGGTACCCGCGCACGCGGCCGCCGTGTCCGCGCCGTACACCTGCACCGACGTGCTCGGTACCCAGAGCGTGACCATCCAGGCGACGCTCACCGCCACCCCCAACCCCGCGGCCGCCGGTTCCTCGGTCGCCTTCGCGCTGCACGTGTCCTCGCTCGGCCTGACCTCCCCGCTGACCATCAACTCCTGGACGGGCTCCGCCACCCTGGTGGTCTCCGGCGCGCAGAGCGCGACGTTCCAGGTGTCCGGCAGCGGCGGCAGCATCGCCGCCAACCAGACGATCACCGCCAACATGTCCGGCACCTGGACGCCCACCGCCACCGGCACCGACCAGGTCTCCGGCGGCAACGTGAACATCACCGCCAACGTCGCGCTGCTCGGCAACGTGACCGTCGCCTGCACGCCGGTGGCACCGGCGCCGGTCGGCGAGACCCTGACCGTCAGCTGACTCCACGAGATCCGCCAGCTGGGGACGGCGGGCAGGATGAGGTCATCGGCGGTGACCTCATCCTGACCCGGCGGGCCGCCCGGGCCTCATCGACACGGGGCAAATACCACCACAACACGCATAGTGCCCATATGATCACCCCATGCCCACCACGCCCCGCACCCGCGCCGGTACGCGCCTGGGCGCGGTCGTGGCGGCGTGGCGCGAGCCGCCACCGCAGCCACCCACCCCGGGCTGGACGGGGTACCAGCTCGCC
>DATEJJ010000126.1:0-2059 GCA_035278125.1 Rugosimonospora sp. | reverse complement strand
GGCATGGCCGCCGGAGTGCTCGGCGCGGGTGCCGCCGAGGCGGGCGAAGGCGAGGCGGGCGGCAGCGTGCTGAAGGTGGCGTCCACCACCACGTCGCCCTGGGTCACCAGGTGCACCGGGTTGGCCAGCTTGAGCAGCGGGCCGCAGCCCAGCGTGTCGAAGCTGCCGGCCAGGCGCTGCGCCAGGAAGGTGAACAGGGTGTTGGCCGCGCCGGAGTCGGGCGAGACCATGCGCCGCGTGTACCGGCGGTCCGCGCTGACCCGCGGCACGCCGTCGGTCACCAGGTTCTGGCAGTACGCCAGCGGCGTCTCGGTCTTCGCGTCCACGAACGGCTGCCCCACGCCGGCCCGGTACAGGTTGGTCTTGACCAGGCTGTCCTGGCCGTCCACCTGGGCCATCGGGTCGCTCGGCGGCACCAGCGCGACCGGTGCCCCCTGGTACGCGCCCGCCTGCAGTTCGTTGAGGGCCAGCGCGGTCGCGGTCCGGCCCGGCTCGGCCAGGTCGGGCGCGGTGAACGGGACGCAGCCCAGTGCCGGCGCGACGAACGCGTCGAGCAGTGCGTTGTCGCTGCCGTTGATCTCGATCCGGGCGCCCTGCGCGGACAGCGCCGCCTCGTTGGCGGTGGTGTTCTGCGCGATCCGCCCGTTGGGCAGGGCCAGGTACGAGCTGGTCACGTTGTCGCTCTGGTCCATGTCCACCAGGGAGAAGTCGCGGACCGTCGGGCACGGCCGGCCGTCGCGCGCGGTACCCAGCGCGGGGATGTGCAGCCTGCCCGCGGCGACCGCGGCGGCCGCGGTGTTGAAGAACGCGGGCGCGTTGCAGTACGCGAACTGGCCGAAGATCGAGCTGTCCAGGCCGTTGACGCAGGAGCCCGCGCGCAGGCTGTCGCTGCTGGCGCGCAGGTTCAGGTTGTCGCCGTTGAACCCGAACCAGATGCCGATCACGGCACCGGTGGGCAGCCGGGGTGTCACGGGGCGCACCGCCGGCTCGCTGTTCTCGTCGATCACGAGCGGGTCGTACACGGAGACCTGGCCGGAGGCCGGATCGATCACCGTCGCCTGGACAAACGCGGCGGTATCGGCATTGGCCTGGTGGCACGGGGCGAGCAGCCGGTACGGTGTGGCCAGCCCGGCGGCGGTGAGCGGATTAGGCGGTACGAGTAGGGTACAGTCGACCGTTTCCGCGCTGGAGGCATTGTTCGCGGCCGGGCCCTGTGCTAGGGCAACGCCGCCCAAAGCCAGAAACAAAACCGACAACAACGCAACGAGTGGGACTTTCCAGGGGCGTCTGGGGACGCGGTCTTTCCGTACGTGTGCGCCCCGACGATATTCAGCAGATCGAATCCGACCAGCCAACTCTCGACCTCTCCGGGAGGACCAAACGCACTGTGCGCCTGGCGAAGTAGTGAGGTGGCAACTGAGCGTACATAGGTACACGTCTTTATTCAGTTACAATGCGCATCGGCAGTTACATTACTCGCTCACGTTCGCTTGTCACCCCCTCGGGTTCGGTATTACTGTTCGTAGGCCACTGTTCACTAAATGCAGGACAGCAATCATTACCGCGATCGGCGACACGTGACAGATTCCGCTGAAATCGGGTGGCCGGAGCTCGCCAAGCAGATCCGGACACATCTCGACGAGATCTCGGCCGAGATGGTCAAGGAGATCCAGACGCGGCTGCCCGAGTACGCCCGCCCGCTCGACCCGACGTACACGCGGACCGTCCAGGTCGGGGTGGAGCACGCGGTGCAGCACTTCATCGACGTGCTCGAACGCCGCGAGGGCGGCGGGGAGAACTGGCGGGAGCTGTTCCGCGCGATCGGCGCCGGCGAGATGCGGGAGGGGCGCAGCCTCGACACGCTGCAGGCCGCGCTGCGGCTGTGCGCCCGGGTGGGCTGGCGCTGGATGGTCGCCCTGGCCCAGGCCGACGGCGCCTCGCTGACCACTCTGGGTCTGCTGGCCGAGGCCATCTTCACCTACCTGGACCAGATCGCGGACGCCTCGGCCACCGGGTACGCGCAGGCCCAGGCCGCCGCCGCCGGCGAGCTGGACCGGCG
>DATEJJ010000125.1:0-3135 GCA_035278125.1 Rugosimonospora sp. | reverse complement strand
AGGGCGAGCGCCGCGCCGACGGCCCGGGCGAGGCTCGGCGGGTACGGCAGGCGGCCGGCGGAGTAGTGCGGTGCCGCGCCGGCGAACAGCGTCTCGTCCCACTCCCAGTCCCCGGCCAGCACCACGCGATGGTACCGCCGCGCCTGTGCAGGGGCCGGGCGCGCCACGTACGCCCGGCCCCTTGCCTCTCCTCCAAAGACTCTGCATCCGTTGCGGCGCGGCTGTTTCCTGGGACTCCGGTGCCGGGGTACGCGCCGCGCCGGCGCGATCAGCTGGGATCGACCATGAGCATCGCCATCATGCCCTCGTCCTCGTGGACGGCGTTGTGGCAGTGCAGCATGTACCCGTAGGTGGTGTCGGAGTAGTCGGTGAACTGCATCGCGATCACGTTGGTGCTCTGCGGTGAGATGAGGATGGTGTCCTTCCACTGCGCGTACGCGCCGGTGGGTGCCGAACCGTTGATGGACTGCACCTGGAACGGCACGTCGTGCAGGTGGAACGAGTGGGTCAGCCCGGTCGCGTTGGTGATCGTCCACACCTCGATGTCGCCGAGGGTGGTGACGATTTCGGCGGCCTCCATGGCGGACATGGAGGTTCCGGCCACGCCGTTGATGTACATCGTGTTGCCGGAGTTGGACAGCGCGATGGTCCGGGTGTTGGCCGGGCTGGTGACACTCAGCGCGGTGAACGTGTTGAGACTGCTGGGCAGGCTGCTGGCGGCGCTGGTCGCGGTCGAGGTGAGGGTGAGGATCGAGCTGGTTCCGCTGCCACCCCGGGCCCCGCCCGCGGTGACCGTCGCCTGCAGGGTGACGCTCGCCGAACTGGTGATGTCGATGCAGATCTCGGCCCGCTCGCCGCCGACGAGCTGCAGGCTGGTCACCGAGAGCGGCGCCGCCAGGAGCGCGGCGTCGCTGGCGACCTGGGTGAAGCTCGACCCGTCGGTACGGCTGATGGTGATGATGTCGGCGATCGATGCGTTGAGGATGTGGAAGCGTACCCGGCTGGCGGACACTTCGAGCGTGGGTGTCCCGTTGACGCCCACGTTGGAGCCGTTCACCAGGAGCGGGAACGAGGTGGTGCTGGCGACCTCGCCCGCCGTCGTGTACTGGATGACGCCGGCCGAGCTGATCGGCAGCGACTGGAGGATGAGCGGGAACTGGTCGGTGCCGTAGTCGACCGGCAGCGCGGCGGCACCCGTCGTGCTGTCGTTGACGATGAGCATGCCGGCCAGGCCGAGCGCGATCTGCTGGGCCGTGGTACCGAGGGCGTGCGGGTGGAACCAGAGGGTGCACGCGCCCTGGTTGACGGTGAACGCGGCGGTGTACGTCGAGCCGGCGGCGATGGTCACCTGCGGCCCACCGTCCACTGAGGGCGGTACGTGCGCACCGTGCCAGTGCACGGTGCTGACCGCGGACAGGCTGTTTGTCACCTGCATCTCGACGCTGTCGCCGTTGTCCACCTTGATGACGGGCCCGAGGAAGGACCCGTTGAAGCCACAGGTGGAGCTGCTGATCCCGCTCAGGATCTCGGTGGTGCCGGTCTGCATGGTGAGGTCGAACACCTTGGTGCCGTCGCTCGTGGTGGAGGTGGCGTCCAGCAGCGTCGGGATGTTCAACGTGCCGCTGGCGGTGGCGGCCCTGGCTCCGGGCGCCAGCCGCAGGCCCACGCCCGCGGCCGCGCCCAGCAGACTGAGCGCACCGAGACCTCGCAGGAGCTTGCGCCGGGAGAGGTTCGGGCCCGACCGCCGGGGTTCGATCTCGCGCCCGGACGCGGACCGCAGCGCGGCGCCGGGTTGGGCGGCGTTGGCCGGAGACTGAGCCGGCCTGTGGTGGTGGTGTGTCATGGTGGGGCAACGTAGGGACGCAGCCTGTGCCTGTGATGTGGATGCTTTCAAGCTTGCGTCAAACGATCGTCAACGAAACCTCAATGAGGTGTCTCGGGCTGTGTACGCGCTGTAGGAAAGGCTGGCCGCGGCTGGGATTGCGGGCTGTCCGCTGTGGACTGTCTGTGCTGTGGCGGTCCTGTGAATCCGGGTACCCGACCGTCCACTTCGGGCGGACACAGTGGACCGATTGCCGCGATCACGGGCACATGGCTCGCTGATAAGCAACATCGACGGAAATTTGAGCATGCGCCACCACGGTGATCCCTGCATCCAGCCATGGACTCCGGAGCCGCCACACTCCACCCAACTCGTGAAAGGAACTCCATGCGGAAGACATCACTACGCAACGGAGCGATCGTTGCCGCATCACTGGCCGCGCTGCTCGGAGTCGGTACCGCCATCGCATCCGCCGGTACGTCGTCGAGTGTCGTGACCGCGATCGCCACCGCGTCCAGCAGTCCGGGTTCGTCGGCCAGTCCGGCGCCGACGGGCAGTCCCCTGCCGTCCGCGACCGCCACCGCCAGCCCGACGGCGAGCAGCAGCTCGTCGGGGAACAGCCAGTGCTCCAACGTGTACGCCGCCAAGGCACCCGCAGGTGACGCGGTCGGCAAGCTGTGCACGGTCGTGACCGCCAGCGGTACCACCATCAGCAAGGTGGTGGTGACCTTCACCGCCTCGTCGACCTGCAGTGGCGACGTGACCCTGAAGGTGTCCGGTGTCGACTCCAGCGACGCGGAGTTCGGCAAGGTCAGTACGGTCGCCTGCAGCTCCGGTACCGCGAGCGCCTCCTTCGAGCCCGTCTCGCAGGTCGCGTCCGGTACCGACATCTGCGGCATGCTGTTCACGCTGGACACGTACACCGCCGGGGAGGCGTGCGTACCCATCTCGTGACCGGGAGCGGCGGTGCCCCGGAGCCGGAGGCTCCGGGGCACCGCCTTGTGGTACCGGCGAAGAACCGGCCCGGCGGGCAAGCCCGCCGGGCCGGTGGTGGATCCGCTGTTCAGGTCGGGGACGGTCCGCCCGGCGGCCCACCGGGCGCACCCTGCTGTCCCTGCTGTCCCTGTTGGCCCTGCTGACCCGGGCGACCGGTCGGCCGGAGGCTCGGGGCCGGACCCGCACCCGAACCCGTGACCGGCTCCACCGCGAGGACCGCGAAGTTGCGGTCCAGCTTGACCAGCACGGTGGAGCCGTCCTGCTTGCGCAGGTACACGTCGTACCCGTTGCCGTCCGCGGCCAGCTGTACCCGGATG
>DATEJJ010000124.1:0-3749 GCA_035278125.1 Rugosimonospora sp. | reverse complement strand
CGGGACGGTCGCCGGGGCGCACGCGGTGACCGTACCGGCCACCGAGGTCGACCCCATCGGTCGCGACGCGCTGCTGCGCCTCGGCCGGTGAAATGCGCCAACGGGGCGAAGGCCAGCGCTGAGGAGGGGTGCCGGTGCTCGATCGGGCGTTGGATGGTGGCGCCGGTGAGGTGGCGCAGGTGGTACCGGCGATGCAGGCATCGCGGAGGTTGGCCGGCGGGTGGTCCCGACGGCGGCGGCTGCCCGTGTTATCGCGACACCGACGCGTCGACACTGACCCGGCCCGCCACCCGCGAGGTGATTAGGAACGACGCTCCTGCGGGCACGGGGCCAAGGGGCAGCGGTACGCCGGGGGCGAGGAGACCTTGACCGCTGTCCGTTTGGTCTTGCCGGCAGCCAGCCCTGAGCGCCCGGGGCCCGGGTCGCTGACCCAGGCCCCTGCCCCGCGGGATTCCGTCACTGCCCGCGAGATATGCCATCCATCGTCCTTGATCAGACCACGAATTCCTGCGAGACGGTGTTGTTGCACGTCCACTCGTCGATGTTCGTGCCGTCGTCGGAGTGGCCGCCCCTGACGTCGACGCATTTGTTCCAGAACGTTTTGATGTTGACCATGCCGTTGCCGAGGGGCACGATGGTGAATTCCTGCGAGACGGTGTTGTTGCACGTCCACTCGTCGATGTTCGTGCCGTCGTCGGAGTGGCCGCCCCTGACGTCGACACACTTGTTCCAGAACGTCAATATCTGTGGCGCCGCCGCGTAGGCGGCTTGGGCGGCGCTGATCGCACCGGCCAGCGTAAGGAGGGCGGCGAGCACTACCGTGACCGAGAGACGACGACGTGAATCGAGATGTAAATGCACCTGAGCCTACCTCACTTTGTGATCGGGGGTTTTCCTGGCGCGCCATCCGAGGCTGGAGCGTGGCGGTTGACAACCGCGAGGAACGTTCTTGAGGAATACTGTTAGTTATCGGCCATCGTCACCCCCAGATCGGTCGCAGCGGTGGTCGGCCCCGCGGTGAACAAGTCACCGTTGGCACCCTCGAAAACGGTCTGGTAAGCCGCCCCACTGACTGGCGTCTGAATACTCGGAGTCGACCCCGCCGCCATCGCATCCGTCAGAACCTCGGAACCAAACTGGTTGGAGACCCGCAGGTGACCCCGCGCCGTCGTCGTCGACGCCGTTGGGACCACGACCGGCGTCCTCCTGGCCCACGCGGCTGCCATCGCGGCAGCCTTCAATGATCGAGTTCTCGACATCGACGTCCTTCTGTTGCTCGCCAAACATGTGCCCGGCGATGGGGTCAGGCCGCGACCAACGGGCTGCATCCACCGGCGATGATTTGGTTCCCAGCGTTGGTGACGATGAAAGACGTGCAGGCTTCGTAGAACTCGCCGGGCGTCGTGGGCACCGTTGGGGTTATGGGGGAGAAGACCTCCGTGCCCGGTACAATGGAGCAGACTGTTTGGGCTGCATTGCACTGGGTGATCCAGGTAGACAGGTCCGTGGTACCAGCAGGGAAAACGCCGTCGTACCCACTGACCTGTCCGTTGCCGATCGACACACAGACCGCCCCGACAGGCTGCGGGCCGACGGGACCACCGAAGCCGAGTATCGTTCCACAATCGAGGGTTGCGGCCGACGAGGCGTTCGCGGAAACGGCAGTCGACAGGCACAGGCCGGCGGCGGCCAGCGCGGCGGTCACGATGCTCCGGGCAATGAGCCCCATGAGTCCTCCCAGGATCGCGTCTTGCATGACCGGGCCACAGCATGCCCGGCTCCGCATTAGCGATTCATTAGCGGCGATCGAATCGCCTGGTCATGACCGTGGTGCGGCCACGCCCAGCACCGTCCGCGGGTTGACCTCGTGCCCCGGTGCGCGGTGCATGCTCCTTGGTGTGCTGTCGGGGGACAGTGAAAAATGGCTCTGGCACAAAGTCCGTGATTCCGCAGGGAAGTCCGTTAGTGCGGTCGCCATCGGTTGCGGAAGCTCGTCGTGGGTAGGTTGGCCAGGGCGTTGTTCGCTGTGGCTGCTTGTTCTCGGTCGGAGTTGGCCGCGACCGGGAACCCGCGGCGTGCGCCGGCCAGATCGCCTGCGGATTTGAGTAGCACGCCGAGGTTGAATGCGGCCCGCGGGGCGTGCTCCGGGTGCAAACATTCATTCCTGAAGGGGCGGGGCGGTGTCAAGCCTCGGGTTTGGGGATTTTGTGGTTCTTTCTGCGGGTTCCCGGGCCGGTGAAGGCAGGCGCCAGCGAGGGGTCGGGGTCAAGGCTCGACCGGAGGTCGACCCGAAGGGCCTGGCCTTGACGCCGGCTCTGAGTGGTGCAGACTCTTGTGTGCCGGGAATCCGGTTGTGGGGTTGGCGTGTTCTCCAGCGTCCGATGTGGACGGTCAGCGAGGCGGGGGTTCCGGTCGCTGAGGCGTGCCCTCGCACGAGCCGTCCGATCCGGTGATGGGTACATCGGCCAGCACTACGACCTCGTCGAGGCCCTGGATCTTGCCGAGCAGGTGCACAAGCGCCTGGCCGAGGCGGGGCGAACTGGTCCGTTCGAACTGATGCTGTCCGTCAAGTCCCCGACTGTTGACGGCGTGTTCCGACTCGCCGCGGCGGGCGTCACCTCGCTCGTTCTCGGGGCGCCATCGCTCGACGCCAGTCACACCGGCGACCTCCACGCCGTCGTTCGGTCGCTGAAGCCCAGCCTGGAGCTGATGGACGGCGTCCGCCGACGGCTGGGGAGGTGACCCGGTCGGTATGGAAGTCACCCTTGCGCACAACCATCTCACCATCCTGAACCTGCTCGCTCACTATGCGGAACTCCTTGACGCCCGCGACTACCAGGCTGTGGGAGCTCTCTTTCGACACGGACGGATCACCGGAGCCGGCTCCGAGAAGGAGACGGTGGGGCCCGAGGCAGTTGCCGAACTCTTCGCATCCTTCGGCGCGGGACAAGGTAGCGGCGGTCCCGTACACCACATGACCACAAACGTCCACATCGACTTCGCGGACGACGGGCTCAGGGCTCGCAGCCGGGCCTACTTCCTGGTGGTCGGCTGGGAGGTCGCCCCCGTCGTGAGATTCTTCGGCAGGTACGAAGATGAATTCGCCGTCATTGACGGCGAACGGTGCTTTACTCGCCGGCACATGATCCCCGAGTTCCCGGCCTCCTGGCCCCCGGGCCTTTCACCACCACGACACGGGACCGAGGACTGCGATCGGCCTGCACATTGGTGGTGGTCCAGCGGTTCGCCTCGGTGATGGCGGCGCCTGCGAGGTCCGGTCGACTCGATCAGGTGGGGTGGTGCCGGTCGTTGACGTTCGGTCACCTGTGGATGGTGATCGAGCCGTCGGCCGAGTCGGCGGCCGTACCGGGCGAACCGAGCAGCGACTGGAGAAACGCCACCGCCGTGGAGTCGCGGGCCGGTTCCGGCCGGAACCGGATCGCGGAGTTGTCAACGTGGATGAGGCGCAGGGTGCAGGCTTCGATGCCCGTCGTCGTGATGTCGAAGGTCGCGACCAGGCCGTACGGGGGGCGGCCGCTGTGGAATCGCCCGGGGGTGCCCAGGGCGGCGTTACCCAGGCTGTACAGCACCGGCGTCGGTGCCCAGGCGACCGGCTGGGGTATGTGGGGGTGGTGGCCGACGACGAGCCCGGCCCCTGCCTCGGTCAACGCGCGGGCGAGGTGACGCTGCCGGTGGGTCAGGGGGCGGTAGTTGCGGCCCCAGTGCACCAGCACAACGCTCAGGTGAAC
>DATEJJ010000123.1:0-27307 GCA_035278125.1 Rugosimonospora sp. | reverse complement strand
GGCCGCGCTGACCGCCGAGGTGTTCGAGGAGCTGTACCGCGCCCATCGCGAGCGCCTGTATCAGCACGCCCTCGGCATGCTCAACGCGAACCCGTGGGACTCCGAAGACGCGGTCAGCGAAGCGTTCGCCCGCGCCCTGGAACAGCGCGACAGGTACGAGGACCGCGGCCGGCCCGCCCTGGCGTGGCTGATCACGCTGGTGAAGTTCGTGTGCCTGACCTACATCCGCGACCGTCGACCCGTGGTGGAGAGCGCGCCGGACGTGGAGGACGTCGACAAGACCACCCCGTACCCGGGCCTTGAGGATCCGGCCACCCACGCCGCGCTCGCCGAGGTCTGGCCCCGGCTGTCACAGCGGCAGGCCGTGGCGGTGTGGTGCCGCCACGTCGGCGGGTACACCGTCGAGGAGACCGCCAAGGTGCTGGGCGTGGCACCGAAGACGGCGCAGAACATGGCGGATGAGGGGCTGCGCCGGATCGCCGCGTACTTCCGGCGCGGCCCCGCACCGCACGATTGCCGGCGGTGCGGGTGGCCGCACCGGTCAGTCGGGCACCGGTCGACGTGCGGGAAGGTGCCATGACGAAATCCGCAGACTTTCGTTTTTCGTCAACCTGGCGGAACCTTGCGAGGTCAACCGGCGACTTCGCAAGGGCGTCCGTACCGCATGCAGTTCCGCAGAGTCGCGGTTCTGCATGCGGTGCAAGGGCGTCCGTACGGTTCGTAGCGATGTTAAGGATGACATCTCTCCGAGCCCCGGTTGGATGAGTCGCCTCGGACATGGTTGATCTTCGCGCCTTCGCGGAGATCACTTCCCGGCGCCGGGAAGTGATGAAGGGCGTCCGTACCGTGGACAGCCCTCCCGGCGGAAGGTCAGTCCTGCGGGTCGGATTCCGCGGATCTGCGGAATCCGACCCGCGTCTCCTAGCTGTCCGGCCTGAGCCAGGTCGGGATCTGGGCGTTGCCGGCGTAGTGCTGCAGGGCGTACATGAGGGTTAGGCGAGCCACGGCCGTGGTGCTGTCGACCGCGGCGGGGTCCCTACGCATCAGGTGGTCCACGGCTTTCTGCTGGCACATGTCGAAGATGAACGGCCGGCGGTCTTGCATCGCGTCCAGCCTGGCGCGCTGCTGACCGAAGGTCATCCGGTCCACCGCGGCGTACAGCGATTGCAGCCGCCGCTGCTCCTCGGTGGGGCCCGGGGCGCCGGCGGTGACGCGCCTGATGCCGTTGTCGGCGAGCCAATCGTCGATGCCCTTCTCGGGGTCGGCGTCGTGGATGGCCTGCAACCACCGGCCCGGGTACCGCTTCGCGTCCTTCATCTTGCGCAGCCCGTTGTAGTGACCGATGACGCTGACCGGACCGGCCTTGCCGTCCGTACCGTCCACGTGCCACCGGGTCCCGTCGACGTACAGGCTTTCGGCGTCGATGAGGCGGGCGAACAGCGCGCGGTCCTCGCGGCGCCAGTTGGTACGGCCTCCCTCGTCGGTGCCCGGGTCTTCACCGTCAACGGCGCCGGCGGCCCAAGGATCGGCCTCACCGTCATCGAGCACTTGATCGTCATCGCGCCCGCGCGCACGCGCGGCAGCAGGACTGGACAGGACATCTTCTTGACCGTGTTCGTGACCGTCTTCTTTATAACTACCCAGGTTTCCGACACACCGGAATTCCGACCGCCCGGAAACCCGTATGTCGGTGGGGTCTTCCGACACACCAGAAAGCCGTATGTCGGTGGGCACTGTGAGGGGCACGTCCGACACCACGATCCCGGTCGTCCAGATCCACCGGCCCGACTCGGCCTTGTGCCGGTCCCGGATGTAGTGCACGTACCCGACCGTCTCCAGCTCCTTCATGGCGCGCAGCATGGCCTCACGCCCCTCGGTCGCCTCACCCTCGGCGCGGGCCTGCTTCACCAACTTGTCGATGGTGGTGTCCCAGCCGTCCGGATAGGACAGCAGCTCCAGCAGCAGCCCGCGGGCGCGCCAGGAGAGCCGGTGGTCCCGGGCAGCAGCGTTGCTGACCGGGACCCAGCCCTCATCCGGCAGGTGCCGAATCACCTTCATCGGGCCTCAGCCGTCGGTGGTGACGAACATCGCCTCGGCCGCCAGTCGCACGCCGTGCGCCATGCCGAGCAGATAGGCCGCGGCCGGGCTGGCCGGCAGCGACTCCACCCACGATTTCCTGTCGGTGCTCTCGGGTACGAGGGAACCTTGCGGAGTTGCGCAAGGTTCCCGAGCTTCGCTCGTTGGGGTCATACCTCAGCCCTCCATCGGGGCGTGTTGATGGGGAAACCGTTGAAGACCTTCGGGTCGCAGGTCTCGTACTCGTCCGGGCGCAGCAGCACGCGCAACCGCACCCGCTGCCAGTCCGCTAGCGGAGGGAACGCGGCCACCCGCTCCTCTAGGTCGCGGCGTACTGCCGGGTCGTCCAGCACGCTCACGCGGTACCGCCGAACGACTCCCCGGTGATGACCTCCAGCAACTGCCGCAGGTCGGCTAGGGCCTGCTCGCGGGCCTGGCGGGCGCGCTGGCGGCCGGCCTTGCCGGCCTCGCCGAGGGTCTTGTAGTACGCGGCCCGGTCGGCGGGGGTGGGGAACTTCTTCTCGAACTCCTCGCGCGCTCGCTGGCGCGCCGCCGCGGTGTACGGCATGTGTCCTCTTCCGGTCCTGGCGGCCGGCGGGCATCCCCGTTCGGGCTGAGCGCATACGCGGAGACCCGCGTACAGTACGCACCGGGACGGCGAGCAACTCGCCACCCGCGGTACGCGCTCGTGCGAATCGGAAGACGCTGCGGTCGCGTGCTGTTATGGCCGGCGGGGGTACGCTTGCGGCCGTAGGCCGAGTGAGAGTCGGCCGTTCGGCTGGTACCTCCGCCGTTGCCATGACGATAGACCGTCTAAGGACCAAGGAAGCCCTTCGAACGTCTGTTCTAAGATTGTTGACTTTCGATCAACTTGTGTTCGAACGCCGGTTTATTCGGGACGGGCTCTAGCTGGGCAAACGCCCCTGCCAGCATCTACTCTTGTTCGAAGTCCACTTAGGACTTGATCGTCTACTTAGGACTGTAGACAGTGGACTGTCGATCACACGTCACGCCGATATCTTCGGTGTGACGCAGTTCACATGATCGGCGACAGCTTCGAAGTCCTCGCCCAGCACCCGGTTGCGCGGCACGATAGCGATGAACCTCCGCGCGTCCCACTTCGCGTGGCCCCGGAGCGGCGCACCCAACCGGATGTCCATCAGGGAGCGCACGATCGCCTGCTGACGCGCCAGGCCCTTCCCGCGGTACGCAGCCACTGGATCCTCCGCCAGCAACACCTCCGCCGCCGGGTGGGTGAGGGACTGCTCGTCCAGCAGGCGCCGGATCTCGGCCAGCCGGCGCTCCCCCTGCTCCAGCCCATGAGCGAGCGCGTCCGCGGTCGCGCCCCGCGCGGTCGCCACCCGGGCCGCCAGCTCCTTCATGCCCGTCCTGACCGAGTCCGCCTCGGCCGCCAGCGCGGCCACGTCCACCCCGCCTACCGGCGCCTTCGGTAGGAGCCGCTCGGCCGCATCCTCCTTCGAGATCACGCCCTCTATGAACGCGGTGATCCACTCGTCAACCGGCTCCCCGCGCCACTGCCGCCAGCACGTCAGACACCGGTACGTCCGCTTGCCGGATGCGTGGTGGTAGCCGCTGTTCAGCGTGACGGAGCACCGGTCGCAGACGAACAACCCCACACCGAGGTAGCGACGCTCGGGCCCCGGGTGGTCCTCCGGCCGCCGGTCAGGATCGCCCAACAGCGCGCGCACCGCCTCCCAGGTCGGCCGGTCCAGAATCGGCGGGTTCGGCGCCGGCATCTCCCGGCCCTCGTACACCCGGAAGCCGGCCGTGCGAGGGTGAATGAGAATGCCCCGGATCACCCGAGCGCTCCACGTGGTCGCGCCGCTCTTGGTCGGTACCGAAGCCTTGTTGGCTTCCCGGGCCAGCAGCCGCAACGCGTCACCGGCCAGCACCCGGCTGGCCCACTCCCGTACCCGGTCCGCCTCGGCCTCAACGAGGTCCCGGCCGCCGTCTGCGATGCCGTACCCTCGCGGCCCACCGTGGAACTCCCCGGCCTCCGCGCGCCGCTTCACATCCAACTGGACGCGCTCCGCGGTGCGCTCCGCCTCGGCCGCGTCCGCCGCCGCGAGCATCCGCGCGACCTGCCGGCCGTCGGCCGAGTTCAGGTCGAAGCTGGGCGACTTCACATACCGGAAGGTGACGCCGTACCGCTCGGCCAGCTCGATCAGGTCCTCGTGCTCGCGCGGCCGGCGGGTCAGCCGGCTCGCTGAGTAGGCAAGGATCACCGAGAACTTGCCAGCCTTCGCGTCGGCCACCATCCGGTCGTACTCGGGGCGCGGCTTCGTGGACCTGGTCGACGCGCTCGTGTCGTTGTCGGTGTAGTCCGCGACGACGGCCAGCCCGTCGTGCTGGGCGAGGTCATCGATCTCCCTGGCCTGCTTCGCCACGCCAACCTCGCGACCTTCGCGATCGTCGCTAATCCGCCGATATCGAGCCGCTTGCCCTCGTGAACGCTCCTTCATAAGTCGGTACGATAGTGCTTCGGGTCCCGTCCCGGCTGTACACGCCGGAGGACCTGGCGGACGGGTTCGCCACGGGTGGCTTCGCCGGCATGTACGACACGGTGGTGTACGAGCACTTCAAGGCGAAGGGTGGCGCGCTGCCCGAGATCCGCGAGTCGCTCGCGCAGCGGCTGCACGACCACGGCATCGACAACGGGCTGGCGGACCTGACCCGGGGCTGGCTCGCGGGGCACCCGGCGACCGCGGTCGTGGGCGTGATGGGCGGGCACGCGCAGCCCCGCGGCTCGGTGGCGTACCGGCTCGCGGCGGCGCTGGGCTGGCAGCTGGCCCGGGCCGGGCGGCTGGTACTGACCGGGGGCGGGCCCGGGGTGATGGAGGCGGCGAACCTGGGCGCGTACCTGTCCGGGCACCCGGCCGAGGCGCTCACCGAGGCGGTGGACCTGCTGGCCAAGGCGCCGGACTTCCACGACCACGACGCGTACACGGGGATGGCACTACGGGTGCGCGAGGCGTTCCCGCCGGTACCCGCTGAGGATTGGGCCAGGCGGGGTGGCCTGTCGATCCCCACCTGGCTGTATGGGCACGAGCCGGCGAATCTGTTCGCGGCGTGGATCGCGAAGTACTTCTCCAACGCGATCCGGGAGGACACCATCCTGCGGCTGGCGCGCGGCGGGGTGGTGTTCGCGGCGGGCCGGGCCGGTACCGTCCAGGAGGTCTTCCAGGCCGCGACCAAGACGTTCTACGTGACCGACGGGGCCGGTGGCCCGTTCGTGTTCCTGGACGGGCAGTTCTGGGCGGGTGAGCTGCCGGCGCCGGCGCTGCTGCGCACGCTGCTCGCGGGCACTCCGGGCGGCGACCTGTCCGGCCTCGTCCACGTCACGGACTCCGTGGACGAGGCCGTCGCGCTGCTGCTTACTTAGAGAGGGTCGTTCCGGTGGAGCGCAGGTCCTCGCAGGCCACCAGGACCCGCTTGGCCATGCCCTCCTCGGCCGACTTGCCCCAGGCCCGCGGGTCGTACGCCTTCTTGTTGCCGACCTCGCCGTCGATCTTGAGTACGCCGTCGTAGTTGGTGAACATGTGCGCGACCACCGGGCGGGTGAACGCGTACTGCGTGTCGGTGTCGATGTTCATCTTCACCACGCCGTAGTCCAGCGCCTCCCGGATCTCGGTCAATAGCGAGCCGGAGCCGCCATGGAAAACCAAATCAAGTGGTTTGGCTTTGCCGTACTTCTCTCCGACCGCGTCCTGGATCTGCTTGAGGATCTCGGGGCGCAGCTTCACGTTGCCGGGCTTGTACACGCCGTGCACGTTGCCGAAGGTGAGCGCCGCGATGTACCGGCCCTTCTCGCCCAGGCCGAGCGCGGCGACCGTGGCCAGGCCGTCCTCTGGCGTGCTGTACAGCTTCTCGTCGATCGCGCCGACGATGCCGTCCTCCTCGCCGCCGACGACGCCCACCTCGATCTCCAGCACCACGTGCGCCGCCGCCGCCTCCTTGAGCAGGTCCTCGGCGATCTCCAGGTTCTCCGCGAGCGGTACCGCGGAGCCGTCCCACATGTGCGACTGGAACAGCGGCGCCTCGCCCCGGGCCACCCGCTCCTTGGAGATCGCGAGCAGCGGGCGGACGAACCCGTCGAGCTTGTCCTTCGGGCAGTGGTCGGTGTGCAGCGCGATGTTGACGGGGTAGTTCCTGGCCACCTCGTGGGCGTACGCCGCGAGCGAGACCGCGCCGCTGACCATGTTCTTCACGGTCGGGCCGGACAGGTACTCGGCGCCGCCCGTGGACACCTGCACGATCCCGTCGCTCTGCGCCTCGGCGAAGCCGCGCAGCGCGGCGTTCAGGGTCTGTGAGGAGGTCACGTTGATCGCGGGATAGGCGAACTGACCCGCCTTGGCGCGATCCAGCATCTCGGCGTAGACCTCGGGCGAAGCGATTGGCATGTCGGTTGCTCCTCCGTAGCGGTAGTTGCGGGACCGCGGTGTCCTCCGTCCGGCAGTATCGCGCACCCCACCTGCGCGGTCTAATCGTGGGGTAGACCTGCGGCCGGATGGGGTAGGCCGTAACTTGAAGGCTATCGACCTGGAGGGGGCGGCCATGGCAGAGCCACAGGAGCGGTTCATCGATCCCGGCGCGCACCTGACCCCGGATGAGCGCGATCCGGAGGCGCCGACCGCGGACGCGGTGGAGCAGGCGATTCCGGCCGATCCGGCGGAGCAGCCGGCCGAGTTCAGCCGCGGCCTGGAGGTCGGCGAGTGGGACGCGGTGGAGCAGTCGCGGGTGGTGGAACTGGACGACGACTACCGCTGACCGGTTGCGCGGAAAGCGAACGCGCCGTAGCCGACCACGCGCGTGGTGTCTCCGGTCGCGGCCGCCGACGTCGTCAGGCCCAGCAGCCGCGCGGCCAGGCCGCGGCCACGGGCCCAGCCGAGCAGGCCGCGCAGCGCGAACACGCCACAGGCGTCGCGCAGACCGATCCGGTCCGGAGCCAGCTCAAGGACGGCTTCGGCGGTACGCGCATCCTGCTGCCGGGCGTCCGCCTCGGTCTGGTAGTGCGAGAGGTCGGTACTGCACAGCACCGCGGTGCCCGGCCCGGCGGTGGCGAGTACCGCGACCACCTGCTCCACTGTGGACGGTCCAACCGCGACCGGCAGCACCGGTACCCCCGGCGGCAGGCAGCGCTGCAGGAACGGGAGCTGCACCTCCATCGAGTGCTCGGCGGCGAACGGCTCGTCGGCGGCGACCGCGTACCCGCCCCCGGTCAGTACCCCGGCCGCGTCCCCGTCGACCGGTACCTCGCCGAGCGGTGTACGCCAGGCGCCGGCCCGGGGTACCGCGCAGCCCCGGATCCGGGAGTAGTGCGGCGGCCCGAGCAGCAGCACCCGCCGCACCTCGTACGCCTGGTCGCGCAGGCACGCGTAGACCCGGGCAGCCGTCGGGCCGGAGTACTGGTATCCCGCGTGCGGCACGGCGTACGCGGCGGCAGGGGTCTCCGGTGGCGCGGCGGCCAGCAGTCCGTCGACGGTCCGGGCCAGTTCCTCCGGATCGGCCGGATAGAACCGCCCCGCCACGGCCGGCGGCCGGACCCTCATGCGGGTAGCCGCACCGGTTGCCGGCGGTTGCCCCAGTCCCCGGCCGGCCCGTCGTACACCCCGGGCAGCTGGTATCCACAGTGGACACACGTACCCGCGCCGGACAGTTCGTACCGCAGCAGCACGTACCAGTCGCGTACCACCACCGCCGCACCGCACGACGGGCAGCGGGTGGTCTGCCCGTCCGGGTCGTGCACGTTGCCGGTGTACACGTAGCGCAGTCCCCGGTCCAGTGCGATGCGGCGCGCCCGTCGCAGCGTGGCCGGCGGCGTACGCGGCACGTCGCGCATCTTGAAGTCGGGGTGGAACGCGGAGAAGTGCAGCGGTACCCCGGTGCCGAGGTGCTCGGCGATCCAGTCGCACTCCTCGGCGATCTCGTCATCGGCGTCGTTGTGCCCGGGAATCAGCAGCGTGGTGATTTCGAACCAGACCTGTGTCTGGTGCCGCAGATAATCCAGTGTCTCCAGCACCACGGGCAGCCGGGAGAACGTCACCTTCTCGTAGAACGCACCGGTGAACGCCTTGAGGTCGATGTTCGCTGCGTCCATGTGCGCGTAGAACTCCTGCCGCGCGGGCGGGTTCATGTACCCGGCGGAGACCGCAACCGCCTTGATACCCCGGTCCCGGCAGGCGTCGGCCACGTCCATGGCGTACTCCATGAAGATGACCGGATCGTTGTAGGTGAAGGCGATCGAGCGGCAGCCCAGCCGCACGGCCGCGGCCGCGAGCGCCTCCGGCGTGGCGACCGACGACAGCGTGTCGATCTCGCGCGACTTGGAGATGTCCCAGTTCTGGCAGAACCGGCAGGCCAGGTTGCAGCCGGCGGTGCCGAAGGAGAGGACCGGGGTGCCGGGGAGGAAATGATTGAGCGGCTTCTTCTCGATCGGGTCCACGCAGAAGCCCGAGGAGCGGCCGTAGGAGGCGAGCACCACCTGGTTGTCCACCCGCCCGCGCACGAAGCACAGCCCGCGCTGGCCCTCGCGCAGCCGGCACGCGCGCGGGCAGACATCGCACTGGATGCGCCCGTCGGGCAGCCGGTGCCAGTACCTGGTCGCCACGGTGTGCGGGTCGGCCAGGCTCAGCGCATCTGCGATCTCGACGGGCTCCCGTCCCACACCCACACGCTACGCCCAAATGTCGGCGACGGGCGGAGGGCTGCGGTGGGATCATGTGCCGGTGCTGCTCACCGTGACGACCACCCACCGCCCCGCCGGGGACCTGGGCTACCTGCTGGTCAAGCACCCGGACCGGGTACACGAGTTCAGCCTGCCCAGCGGCACCGCATACGTCTTCTACCCGGAGGTCGGGGCGGACCGGTGCACGGCGGCGCTGCTGCTGGACATCGACCTGGGCGCGCGCAGCCGGCAGCGGGCGGTGGACCCGAGCCTGGGGCGGTACCTCAACGACCGGCCGTACGCCGCGTCCAGCCTGCTGTCCGCCGCGCTCGCGCGGGCGTACCGCAGCGCGCTGCGCGGCCAGTCGAAGGACCGCCCGGAGCTGGCCGCCACGCCGATCCCGCTGGAGCTGGGCATCCCGGCGCTGCGCTGCCACGGTGGCGCGGACCTGGCGCAGCGGCTGTTCGCGCCGCTGGGCTGGGCGGTGGCCGCGACGCCGGTACCGCTGGACACCGCGCATCCTGACTGGGGACTCAGTCAGTACGTGTCGCTGTCGCTACGCGGCACGCTGCGGCTGGCCGACGCGCTCAACCACGTGTACGTGCTGCTGCCCGTACTCGACGACGCGAAGCACTACTGGGTCGCACCGGACGAGATCGACAAGCTGCTGCGCGCCGGCGAGGGCTGGCTGGCCGGGCACCCGGAGCGGCGGCTGATCATCACCCGTTACCTGGCACACCGCCGGGCACTGGCGCGGGCCGCCGACTCCGCGCTCGGCGAGCCGGAGGCGCCGGAGGAGGGCGAGCTGCCCGCCCCGGCCACCGAGCGCGTGTCCCTGGCCCGGCAGCGCGCGGAGGCGGTACTGGCCGCGCTGGCCGAGTGCGGCGCGGCGCGCGTGCTGGACCTGGGCTGCGGGCCGGGTGCGCTGCTCGCCGCGCTGGTGAAGGAGCGCCGGTACACGGAGATCGTGGGGGTGGACGTGAGCCCGCGCGCGCTGGAGCTGGCGCACCGGCGGCTGCGGCTGGACCGCGCCGGTGAGCGGCAGGCCGGCCGGGTACGCCTGCTGCAGTCCGCGCTGACCTACCGCGACCAGCGCCTGGCCGGCTACGACGCGGCCGTGCTGATGGAGGTGGTGGAGCATGTCGACCCGCCGCGCCTGCCCGACCTGGCGCGCGCGGTCTTCGGCCACGCCCGCCCCGGCGCGGTCGTCGTCACCACACCCAATGCCGAATACAACATCCGCTACCCGAGCCTGACCGGACTGCGCCACCACGACCACCGCTTCGAGTGGACCCGGCCGCAGTTCGCGGCCTGGGCGGACGGCGTGGCGACCGGCTTCGGCTACGCGGTCGAGTTGCGGCCCGTGGGCGAGCACGACCCCGAGGTGGGTACGCCGACCCAGCTGGCCCTCTTCACGCTCCCGCGCGGGGGTACCACGTGATCGACATCCCGGAGCTCGCCCTCGTCGTGCTGGTCGGCATCTCCGGCTCGGGCAAGTCCACGTTTGCCCGGCGCCACTTCGCGCCGACCCAGGTGCTCTCCTCGGACGCGTTCCGGGGTCTGGTCGCGGACGACGAGAACGACCAGTCCGCCACCGCCGACGCGTTCGCCGCGCTGCACTTCGTCGCCGGGCGCCGGCTCGCGGCCGGGCGGCTGACCGTGGTGGACGCCACCAACGTGCAGGTACACGCCCGCGCCGAGCTGGTACGCCTGGCCCGCGAGTACGACGTGCTGCCGGTCGCCGTCGTGCTGGACGTACCCGAGCAGGTGTGCTGGGAGCGTACCGAGGCGCGGCCCGACCGGACGTTCGGCCGGCAGGTACTGCACCGGCAGCGGCGGGACCTGCACCGGTCGCTGCGCGGCCTCGGCCGCGAGGGCTTCCGGAAGGTGCACGTGCTGTCCACTGTGGAGGAAGTGGAGCGGGCGGAGCTGCGGTACGAGAAGCTGTTCAACGACCGCCGGGACCTAACCGGCCCGTTCGACATCATCGGGGACGTGCACGGCTGCCGGTACGAGCTGGCCGAGCTGCTGGGCCGACTGGGCTGGGCGGTACACGCGGACGGCGCCACCCACCCGGAGGGGCGTACCGCCGTGTTCCTCGGCGACCTGGTGGACCGGGGGCCGGACACGCCGGGGGTACTGCGCCTGGTGATGGGCATGGTGGCGGCGGGTACGGCGCTGTGCGTAGCGGGCAACCACGAGGCGAAGCTGCTACGCAAGCTGCGCGGCAGGCAGGTACGCATGGCGCACGGCATCGCCGAGACGATGGCGCAGCTGGACGCCGAGCCACCGTCCTTCGTGGACTCCGTGGCCCCCTTCCTGGACGGGTTGGTCAGCCACTACGTGCTGGACGGCGGCCGGTTGGTGGTGGCGCACGCGGGCCTGAAGGAGGCGTACCACGGGCGCGCCTCGGGCCGGGTACGCTCCTTCGCGCTGTACGGGGACACCACCGGCGAGACCGACGAGTACGGGCTGCCGGTGCGGTACCCGTGGGCCACCGACTACCGCGGTGCCGCCATGGTCGTGTACGGGCACACCCCGGTACCGCGGGCGGAGTGGGTCAACAACACGATCTGCCTGGACACCGGCGCGGTGTTCGGCGGCACGCTGACCGCGCTGCGCTACCCCGAGCGCGAACTGGTGGCGGTACCCGCGCAGCAGACCTGGTACGAGCCGGTCCGTCCACTGGAGACGGTGGCGTCCACAAGGGACACCGACCTGCTGGATGTGGCCGACGTGACCGGGCGCCGGCACCTCGACACCGGGTACGGCACGCTCACGGTACCTGCCGAGAACGCGGCCGCCGCGCTGGAGGTGATGGGGCGCTTCGCCATCGACCCGAGGCTGCTGCTGTGGCTGCCACCCACCATGGCACCCGCCTCCACCTCCACAGTGGAGGGTTACCTGGAGCACCCGGCCGAGGCGTTCGCCGACTACCGGGCGGCGGGGGTACCGCGGGTGGTGTGCGAGGAGAAGCACATGGGCTCGCGCGCCGTGGTACTCGTCTGCCGGGAGGGCGGCGCGCCACCGTTCGGCGGTACCGGCGCGGTCTACACCCGTACCGGGCGGTCGTTCTTCACCGACCCGGAGCTGACCGCCGAGCTGCTGGCGCGGGTACGCCGGGCGGTGGACGCGGCCGGCCTCTGGGACGAGCTGCGTACCGGCTGGCTGCTGCTGGACTGCGAGCTGCTGCCCTGGTCGGCCAAGGCGGAGCAGCTGATCCGCGAGCAGTACGCCAGCGTCGGCGCGGCGGCCGGTGCCGCCCTGCCCGCTGCCCGGTCCACCCTCGCGGCGGCGGTCGCCCGCGGCCTCGACGGGCTGGCTCCCCTCGCCGACCGGCTGGCGGTACGCGCCACCAACGCGGAGCGCTTCACCGAGGCGTACCGGCGCTACGTCTGGCCGACGGACGGGCTGGCCGGGGTGCGGCTCGCGCCGTTCGCCGTCCTCGCCAGCGACAGCGCCAGCCACGTGCGGCGGGACCGGGACTGGCACCTGTCCCGGTGCGACCGGCTGGTGGCCGCCGAGCCCGAGCTGCTCGCGCGTACCGAGCGCGTGGCGGTGGACCTGGAGGAGCCGGAGCAGGTGGACGCGGCGACCGGATGGTGGCTCTCGCGTACCGCCGCCGGCGCGGAGGGCATGGTGGTCAAGCCGTACCAGCCGGGCGAGGGCGCGCGTACCCAGCCGGGCGTCAAGTGCCGGGGCCGGGAGTACCTGCGCCTGATCTACGGCCCGGACTACACCGTGCCGGACCAGCTCACCCGGCTGCGCGGGCGGAGCCTCGGGCACAAGCGCCGGCTGGCCCTGCGGGAGCACGCGCTGGGCCTGGCCGCGCTGGACCGGCTGGCCGCGCGGGAGCCGATGTGGCGGGTACACGAACTGGTCTTCGCGATCCTGGCCGCACAGGCTGAGCCGGTTGATCCGCGCCTGTAACTTCAGCACATGGACTGGAACCTGCGGACCTGCGGCCGGCGCGGCCACATCACGTACGCTCCGGACGAGCCGGAGTTGCGCGACCGGCTGCACGGCACCACCCCGGTCGGCGAGGTGTGGCGCTGCCTGCGCTGCGGCGACTTCGTGCTGGGCGAGCCGCACGGCTCCGGCCCGGCGGCGGACGCGCCGCTGGTGATGCGGGGGCGGGCGCTGCGCGACGCGTGGATCCTGCGGCTGCTGGCGGTGGAGCGGTGGGGGCGCGGCGTGCTGATCGTGGCGGCCGCGTACGGCATCTACCGGTTCCGCGCCCACCACGACGCCATCCAGCGCGGGTTCAACGAGGACCTGCCGCTGATCCGGCCGCTGGCCCAGAAGCTGCACTTCAACCTGGACGAGTCCTCGGTGGTGCACTCCATCCAGAGCGCGATCAACGCGCGTACCAGCACGCTGGCCTGGGTGGCCGCCGGCCTGGCGGTGTACGGCGTCCTCCAGCTGGTCGAGGGTACCGGCCTGTGGCTGCTCAGGCGGTGGGGCGAGTACTTCGCCGTGGTGGCCACCTCGCTCGGGCTGCCGATCGAGATCTACGAGCTGAGCGAGAAGATCACCGGCCTGCGGGTCTTCGCGTTCGTGCTGAACGTGGCCGCCGTGCTCTACATCCTGCTGTCCAAGCGGCTGTTCGGGCTGCGGGGTGGCAAGACGGCGTACGAGGCGCAGCGGCACGAGGCCAGCCTGCTGGAGGTGGAGTCCGCCGGCGGATCGCTACCGGGGCGGCCGCCGGCCCGGGCCGCTACCGCATTCAGGCCGGAGGCTTAGCCGGCACACAGCATCGCCCCGGTACGCTGGGCCGTCGTGGACACCGAAAAGGCACGCGCGCTGGCCGAGGGCATCGGCAGCTGGATCAACCCGAAGAGTCTGCTACAGAACTTCGGCACGCTGGGCGTCATGGCGATCATCTTCGCCGAGACCGGCCTGCTGGTCGGCTTCTTCTTCCCCGGGGACTCGCTGCTGTTCCTGGCCGGGGTGGGCGCCTCGTCGGCCGCGGAGACGATGGTCGGGGTACGGCTGCCACTCGCCGCGCTGCTCATCGGTACCCCGCTGTGCGCGATCGCCGGCGCCCAGCTGGGCCACTTCCTCGGTGCGCGGTACGGCCGCCGCATGTTCGAGCGCCCCGACTCCCGCCTGTTCAAACGCGAGTACGTGGAGCGCACGGAGTACTACTTCAACCGGTTCGGCCCGGGCAAGGCGGTGCTGCTGGCCCGGTTCACGCCGATCATCCGCACGTTCCTGAACCCGATGGCGGGCGTACTGGAGATGCCGGCCCGGACGTTCTTGCTCTGGAACGTGGTCGGCGGGGTGATCTGGACGGAGGGCGTCCTGCTCACCGGGTACTTCCTCGGCGACAAGATCAAGAACGTGATCCCGCCCGACAAGATCGACACGTACCTGCTGCCCGTGATCGCCCTGATCGTGCTGCTGTCACTGCTGCCGATCATCATCGAGGTGATCCGCCAGCGCAGGGAGGGACGCCGCGGCGGGACAGACGCGCGCCAGTCCGGCGGCGGAGCCCACCGGGCCGTGGCCGGCAACACACCGGCCGCACCGCGTACGGATACCACGACCGACCGGGGCACGCCCGACCAGCCGGCGACCCGCCGGCGGCTGTAGCGCCACCTCTCCTCCGCACACGCGCCATCGAAACCCTGTCACCCGAACGGGTGTCGGGGTTGGCGCGTCACGGGATCGGACCCCTACGGCCGGCGGCCGGGTGCGCAGAGCGCACGCGGACCGCCGGTGACGCAGCGTGCCGAGGTTAGCGAGCGGCCTTCTTGGTCGCGCGCTTGCGCGGCGGGGTCAGGAGATCGGCGATGGCGCCGATCGCGGTCGGTACGAGACGGTAGTAGGCCCACACGCCCCGCTTCTCCCGTTCGAGCAGTCCAGCCTCGGTCAGGATGCGGAGGTGGTGGCTCACAGTCGGTTGTGAGAGGCCCAGCGGCGCGGTGAGGTCACACACGCACGCCTCGCCCTCAGGCGCGGACTGGATGAGGCTGAGCAGCCGGAGCCGGGCAGGATCGGCGAGTGCCTTCAGCACTCCCGCGAGCCGCTCGGCATCGGCGCGCTCAATCGGTTCGCCGGCAAGCGGCGAGATAGCAGGCAAAGAGGTTTCGGCCAACGCAGTTCCCACGTACTCCATCCTTCCACCTACACCATCGATTCGCCTGCATATCCGCAGGTCCGAATCGGCAAATTTTCAAGCCGCGAGGCCGAGGTCGGCCAACGAATAGGCGGATCGATAATCCAGCCCACTGGTCCGTACGGCATCCCCCGCGCCGCGATCCACGATGACCGCAACGCCTACGACCTGCGCGTTTGCCTCCCTGAGTGCCTCAACGGCCGCCAGCACACTGTCGCCGGTCGTCGAGGTGTCATCAACCGCCAGTACCCGCCGCCCGGCCACATCCGGGCCTTCGATCCGGCGCTGGAGGCCATGAGCCTTCTCCGTCTTCCGCACCACGAACGCGTCCAGGGCTCGCCCCCGGGCCGCCGCCGCGTGCAGCATGGCCGCGGCGACCGGGTCGGCACCCAGGGTGAGCCCACCCACCGCGTCGTAGTCCCAGCCGGCCGTCAGGTCCAGCAGGACGCGTCCGACCAGCGGTGCCGCGGCGTGGTGCAGCGTGATCCGGCGCAGGTCGACGTACCAGTCGGACTCGCGGCCGGAGGAAAGCACAACCTTCCCGCGGACCACGGCAACGGTGGATATGAGTTTCCGCAGATCATCGTGGTCGGTCACCGGACAAGAGTACTGCCCGTAGCTGTGTCGCGAGGCAAAGCCCCGGTTCTGGTAAGACGTCCGTCACTAGGTTGCGCCCGGCCAGGTCCCCCCGGGCCCTCCGGACGGACCCCAGGTACCGGACGGAAACGCCTCGACAGGCGCGAATCTCCGACCGGGGCCCGCGGAGAGGTACCGGTTGGCGGCGGGCATCAGCACCAGCACGCCGATCGCCACCGCGAGTAACCCCAGCACGAGGTCCAGGACCCCGCTCGCCACGGTCCAGCCGCTGGTGGCCACGCCGCCACCCACCCTGGCGACCGAGAACACGCCGCCGCAGAGCCCGACGAGCGCGTACAGGCCCATCAGGCAGGCCAGCACGATCCGGGCCGCGTTGTACCCGCGCCGCGCCAGCACCGCCGTCACGATCGCGCCGGCCGCCGGTATCAGCCAGAACACCGCACCGACGACGAGACCCACGGTGGTGCTGGCACGGATGAGCCCGGACATGTCGGGTGCGTTGGGGTCGTTGGTGAACCGGTTGGTGGCGTCCGAGACGACCTGGTCGCGCGCGGCGATCGTACCGATCGCGCCGAACACCTGGTTGAGCGCGGACACGACCACGCCCAGGATGGTCAGCGCCAGTGCCAGGTTCAGCACACCGGGGCGCGGCGGGCGCGGCACCAGGTGCACCGGCGGGTACTGCGGTCCGGTCGGCGGCGGCTGCAACCCCCAGTTCACGTACGCATAACCCGGCTGTTGTGGTTGTGCCGGACCGGGCGGAACACCCGGCGGCCCGGGTGGTTGGCCGCCCGGTGGGGTCCAGTTGCTCGTCATGCCGGCTCCCCTCCCTGTCCCGCCGCGCCGGGCGTGTCTCCGGTCGGCGTGTCGCGGCCGCGCGTGTCCCGGGCGACCCGGTGGAACAGCCGCCGGGGCGCGTGGCGCATACCGAACGCGGCCGCCTTGTAGCGCCAGTCCGGCACGCTCACCAGCTTGCCGCGGGCCAGGTCGCGCAGGGCGTCCCGAACCACATTGTCGGCAGAAAGCCACAACCATTGAGGGGTACGGCCCATATCGATGCCGGCCCGGCCGTGGAACTCGGTACGGGTGTACCCGGGGCACAGCGCCATGACCCGCACCCCGTGCCGGCGTACGGCCAGCGCCATCGCCTCGCTGAAGCTGGTCACCCACGCCTTGCTCGCCGGGTACGTGGAGCCGGGCATCACGGCGGCGAACGAGGACACCGAGGAGACGTTGATGATCCCGCCCCGGCCCCTGGCCACCATGGCCGGCAGCGCGGCATGGGTCAGCCGCAGCACCGCGTGCACGTTCAGCGCGAGCAGCCGCTCCTCGTCCGCCACCGGCGAGCGCAGGAACGACCGGTTCAGCGTCATGCCCGCGTTGTTCACCAGCAGGTCCAGGCCCTCGGCCGCGCGGTCGGCCACGCTCGCGCAGCCGTCCGGAGTGGACAGATCGGCGGCGAGCAGTGTCACCTCGCGCCCGTACCGCTGCCCGAGGTCGGTCGCGGTCGCCGCCAGCCGGTCCGCGTCCCGCGCCACCAGCACCAGGTCGTACCCCCGGCCGGCCAGGGCGCGTGCGAATGCGGCGCCGATACCGGCGGTGGCACCGGTGACCAGCGCGGTACCCGGGCGCTGCATCGCGCTACTCGTCCCGCTGGGCCGGCGGCACCGGGGGTACCGGCGGCAGCGGCGGCTCCCCGCTGTACGGGTACGGCAGCCCCACCTCGGCGACCCCCGTCTTGGGCCGGCGGAAGTACCCGTTGGCCGCGGGCAGGGCGAGCAGGATGATCACCGCGATGAGCGCCAGCAGCGCGACGATGGTCAGCCCGGCCTGCACACCCGCGTACCAGGACGGGTACGCCGCCTGCACCTGCTTCTGCGCCGCCTGCATGTCCGGCGTGTTCGCGTTCTGGCCGAGGCCGGAGGCGAGCCGGCCGATCAGCACCGAACTGCCGCAGCACAGCACGCCCACGCCGCCGACCACCCAGGTGGCGATCCGCACGCCGTTGCTGCCGCGCAGGTTGAACACGCCGAATATGGCGAGCGTGATGCCGGCGAGGATGAAGATGAGCACGGTGACGTAGATGGTCGCGCTGACCGCGGTGGCGATGCCGTCACCGTTCTCGATCTTCGCATACGCACTCTTGGCGGCGGTCGACGCGGCACCGGCGTACGGCAGCGGCAGCAGGGCGATCACCACCGCCAGCACGGCGGTGCCGAAGAGCAGGAACCCGGCGGCGGTCACGGCGGCCGGCCGGCGCGCGGCGGGTGCGATCTCGGACACGGCTCATCCCTTCACGAGGACGGCTCATCCCGTCAGGGGGATGGCCAGGCGTTACGGTATCGGGCCGGCACCAGCGGCGCGACCCGGTCACCCCGACGGCGGCAGGGGGTACACGTAGTACCCGGCGAACGGGCGGAAGTACCGGTTGGACGCGGGCGCGAGCAGCAGCCCGGCGGCGGCGAGGAGGAGCGGGTACACGGCCAGGGCGGCGAAGGTGAGCGTGGACACCCAGGCCGGGGTGCGGTTCTCCTGCAGCAGGGTCACCTGGCGCTGGAACTCGGTCGCGTCCGGCTGCCGGCCGTGCCCCACGATCGTGCCGACCAGCGCGGTACTGCAGCACAGCAGCACCAGCCCGGCGGACACCAGCCCCAGCACCCGGGCGCTGTCCCGCCCGCCGGTGAACCGCAGCGCGGACACCGCCAGCAGCCCGGCCAGCGCCACCAGGACCAGCAGGATCAGCACGTCGAAGACGCGGGCACCGTGGATCTCGTCGCGGACCTGCGCCGCACCGGCCCCGGTACGCGCACCGGCCTCGCGGGTCACCCCGGCCACCAGGGCCAGGTCCACGATCACCTGCGGTACCTGCACCAGCAGCATCAGCACCGCGAGCCAGAAGCAGATCGCAGCGGACAGCACCGTGCCCGGCCGCGCGGGGCGGCCGGGCACGGTGGTCTGATCCGCGGGTCCCGGGTACGTCACGGCCGGAACCTTATCGCCTGTCAGCCAGTGGCGAGCGTAAGCCCGTCCTTCGTCTCGCTGAGGTCCACGAGCAGCCGCGCACCGTCGCGTACCTCGCCGGCCAGCAGGGCCCGGGCGAGCCGGTCGCCGATCGCCGACTGCACCAGCCGGCGCAGCGGCCGGGCGCCGTAGATGGGGTCCCACCCGTTGCTCGCCAGCCACTCCTTGGCCGGCTCGGTCACCTCCAGGGTGAGCCGCCGGTCCGCGAGCCGCTTGGCCAGCCGGCTCAGCTGGATGTCCACAATGGACTTCAGCTCCAGGTTGGAGAGCGAGTGGAACACCACGATGTCGTCCAGCCGGTTGAGGAACTCCGGCTTGAAGTGCGTGCGTACCGTCGCCAGCACCGCCTCGCGCCGCTGCTCGTCGTGCAGTGTCGGGTCGGCCAGGATCTGCGAGCCGATATTCGAGGTGAGCACCAGGATGGCGTTGCGGAAGTCGACGGTACGCCCCTGCCCGTCGGTGAGCCGGCCGTCGTCCAGCACCTGGAGCAGTACGTCGAACACGTCCGGGTGGGCCTTCTCCACCTCGTCCAGCAGCACCACCGAGTAGGGCCGCCGCCGCACCGCCTCGGTCAGCTGACCGGCCTCCTCGTACCCCACGTACCCGGGCGGCGCGCCGACCAGCCGGGCCACGTTGTGCTTCTCGGCGTACTCGCTCATGTCGATGCGTACCATCGCCCGCTCGTCATCGAACAGGAACTCGGCGAGCGCCTTGGCCAGCTCGGTCTTGCCCACGCCGGTGGGGCCGAGGAACAGGAAGCTGCCGGCCGGCCGGTCCGGGTCGGCGACGCCGGCCCGGGCCCGGCGCACCGCGTCGGAGACCGCGCGGACCGCCTCGGCCTGGCCGACCACCCGGCCGCCCAGCGACTCCTCCATCCGCAGCAGCTTGGCCGTCTCGCCCTCCATCAGCCGCCCCGCCGGGATGCCGGTCCAGCTGGACACGACCGCGGCGATCTCGTCGTCGTCCACCTCTTCCTTGAGCATGGCGCCGTCCGCCTGCAACTCGGCCAGGGCCGCCTCGGCCGCCTGCAGCTGGCGGTCCAGCTCGGGCAGCTGCCCGTACATCAGCTCCGCGGCGCGACCCAGGTCGCCGTCGCGCTGGGCCCGCTCGGCCTCGCCGGACAGCCGCTCCTTCTCCTCCTTGATGCTGGAGATGCGCTCCATGTGCGACTTCTCGGTCTTCCACCGCTCGGTCAGCGCCGCCAGCTGCTCGCGCCGGTCGGCCAGCTCCGCCTTGAGCGCCGCGAGCCGCTGGGCACTGGCCGGGTCGGCCTCCTTCTCCAGCGCGAGCTGCTGGATGCGCAGATGGTCGACGGTGCGCTGGATCTGGTCCACCTCGGTGGGCCGGGAGTCGATCTCCATGCGCAGCCGGGAGGCCGCCTCGTCGACCAGGTCGATGGCCTTGTCCGGCAGGAACCGGTCGGCGATGTACCGGTCGGAGAGGGTGGCCGCGGCGACCAGCGCGGCGTCGGTGATCCGCACGCCGTGGTGTACCTCGTACCGCTCCTTGAGACCGCGCAGGATGCCGATGGTGTCCACAACGGACGGTTCGCCCACGAAGACGGGCTGGAAGCGCCGCTCCAGCGCCGGGTCCTTCTCGATCCGCTCGCGGTACTCGTCCAGCGTGGTCGCGCCGACCATGCGTAGCTCGCCGCGGGCCAGCATCGGCTTGAGCATGTTGCCGGCGTCCATCGAGCCCTCGCCCTTGCCGGCACCGACCACCGTGTGCAGCTCATCCAGGAACGTGATGACCTGACCGTTGCTGCCCTTGATCTCTTCGAGTACGGACTTCAGCCGCTCCTCGAACTGGCCGCGGTACTGGGCGCCGGCCACCATGGCCGGCAGGTCCAGGCTGACCAGCCGCTTGTCCCGCAGCGACTCGGGTACGTCGCCCGCCACGATCCGGGCGGCCAGACCCTCCACGATCGCCGTCTTGCCGACGCCGGGTTCGCCGATCAACACCGGATTGTTCTTGGTACGCCGGGACAGCACCTGGATCACCCGGCGGATCTCCGCGTCGCGGCCGATGACCGGGTCCACCTTCCCGTCGCGCGCCCGCGCGGTGAGGTCCACCCCGTACTTGTCCAGCGCCTGGTACTGCTGCTCGGGGTCGGGGCTGGTGACCCGCCGGTCGCCGCCGCGGATCTGCGGGAACGCGGCGACCAGGTTCTCCGAGGTGGCACCGGCCTGCTGGAGCATGGTCGCCACCGGACCGCCCACCTGGGCCAGGCCGGCCAGCACGTGCTCGGTGGAGACGTACTCGTCGCCGATCGGGCGGGCGATCGACTCGGCCGCGTTGAGCGCGTTGACCAGTTCCCGGGACAGGTTCGGCTCGGCGACGCTGGATCCCCGCGCGGACGGCAGGTTCTCCACCGCCCGGGCCGCGGCCCGGCGTACGTCGGCGGGGTTGGCGCCCACCGCGCGCAGCGCCGCGGTGGCGGTCGAGCCCGCGGTGTCGAGCAGGGCGAGCAGGAGGTGCCACGGTTCCACCGTGGCGTGCCCGTGCTGGGTGGCAATGGCGACCGCGGCGGTCAGGACCTCGCGGCTCTTGGTGGTCAGGCGCTCGGCGTTCATCGGCTCCCCTGTAGGACTGCTGACAGGTTGAGTCTAGTGCACTCAACTTCAAACCGCCACGCGTCCGCTTCGCCGCGTACAGCCCGGTAACAGCTCGACTAATTAAGCTGCTCGGGCACTTCCGTTCAAGCCCAGAGTCACGTTACGGTGACGCCACTCCGCCTGAAGGTCATCGGGCATGAGCCATTCGTCGATCAGTGAGCGTCCAGTGACCGTGCAGCAGTCAACCTTTCGCGGCTTCGCCAACCCGGTCGATCCCAAACCGGCCGAGCTGCGCGCGTGGGCGTACCAGCCGGACTCGGTCGAGCTGCAGTCGATGCCGGCCGACTGGGACCTGCTGGTCGCCGGGGACTACCTGATATCGCCCCTGTTCGAGCTGGCCATGGACCGGGCCTGCCCGGCCCGCCGCTTCGCGCTGCACTGCCTGTACATCTACGCCGCCGACGGCATCCGCACCAACTTCCGGGCGCACCCGAAGCGGCGGCTGCGCAAGATGGTGGAGCAGGCCGAGCAGGACGGCGACGAGCTGATCGGCACCTGGGCGCACAACGCGCGGATGCTGCTGGCGCGGCCCGAACTGTTCGACTACCACGAATGGTGCGAGGGCGGCCTGGTGCGCCACCCCCGCCGCCTGAGCTGACCCGGCCGAGGATCCTCACGCGCCGTCGGATGACCGGCGCGGCCGCCACACGACCAGCGCCGAACTGGACGAGCCCCGGCCCGGAAGGATGTCCCGGGTCGGGTACGCGCGCATCGCCTCCAGCTCGGCGATGCGCCGGTGCGCCGCGGCGAGATCCGCCTCCAGCTCCATCACCCGCTGCTGGAGATCGGTCACGAACCGCTCCAGATCGATGATCCGCTTGATGCCGGCCAGGTTGACCCCGTCCTCCTGGCTCAGCCGCTGGATCTCCCGGAGCAGGGACACGTCGCGGACGCTGTACCGCCGCCCGCCGCCGGAGGCCCGGCCCGGCTGTACCAGCCCCATCCGGTCGTACTGCCGGAGAGTCTGCGGGTGCATGCCGGCCATCCGGGCAGCGACCGAAATGATCAGCACCTTCGCGTCGGACGTCTGCTCGATGCTGAAGAAGAACTCGGCGTCTGGCTCATTGGTCACTGGGCCACCTGCTTGTCGATGTGCTCCCGCGGCGCGGGCGGAGCGGCAGCGGCGTACGCCGCGAGCGCGTCCTGCGCCGCCATGGGCAGGTCCTTCGGTACCACCACGTCGACGGTGACCAGCAGGTCCCCGCTGGTACCGTCGCGCCTGGCCACGCCGCGGCCCCGTACCCGCAGCCGCCGCCCGCTCGGAGTGCCGGGCGGCACGCGAACGGTGACCGCACCGTTCAGCGTGGGTACCCGGAGGTCGACGCCGTTGACCGCCTCCGGGAACGTGATCGGCACGGTGAGCGTCAGGTCGTCGCCGTCCCGGCCGAACAGCGCGTCGTCGCGCACCTTGATCAAGACGTACAGGTCGCCGGCCGAGCCGCCCCGCTCGCCCGGCTCACCGCGCCCGGCCAGCCGGATGCGCGCACCGTCGGCCACGCCGGCCGGGATGCGCACGTTGAGCGTGCGGGTCTTCGTGACGCCGCCGGTCCCCTTGCACTCCGGGCACTTCTCGTCCACGACCGTACCCACGCCCTGGCAGGCACGGCACGGCTCGGAGAAGCTGAACGCGCCCTGGTTGCTCGTCACCAGGCCGGTACCGGCGCACACCGGGCAGGTACGCGGCTTGGTGCCGGGCTTGGCGCCGTTGCCGTGGCACACGTCGCAGACACCGGGTGCGCGCAGCGTCAGCGGCAGGGTCACGCCACCGACCGCGTCCCGGAAGTCGAGCGTGACCTCGGCTTCCACGTCGCGCCCGCGGGACGGGCCGCGCCGGGTGGCGGTACCGGTCCGGCCGCCCGAGAAGATCGTGCTGAACAGGTCGGAGAAGCCGGCACCGCCGAACCGCCGGTCGGTACCGCCGCCCGCCGCCCCGTCGCCGAACAGGTCGGACATGTCGAAGTTGGTACCGCCGCCGGTCCGGGTACCCCGGCGGAACGCACCCGACCCGAACAGCTGGCGCATCTCGTCGTACTCGGCGCGCTTGCGCTCGTCGGAGAGCACGTCGTACGCCTCGGAGACGGCCTTGAACCGCTCCTCCGCGTCCCGGTTGCCCGGGTTGCGGTCGGGGTGCGATTCGCGGGCCGCCTTCCGGTACGCCTTCTTGATCTCGTCGGTGGAGGCCGACTTCGAGACGCCCAGGACCGAGTAGAAGTCCTTCTCCAGCCAGTCCTTGGAGCTCATCCCGCTGTCACCTCCCCGTTCTGGTTAACTGCCACGCGTTACTCGGGGTCTGCCACCGCGACCAGCGCCGGTCGCAGCAGCCGCTCCCCGAGCAGGTAGCCCCGGCGCAGTACCTCGACGCAGGTCGGCTCGGTCACCTCGGCGGACGTCTGGTGGGCGACCGCCTCGTGCCGCGTCGGGTCGAACGCGTCGCCCTTCTCCCCGAACGGGGAGAGCCCGAACTTGGTGAGCGCCGCGGTCAACTGCTCCGCAACCGAAGAGAACGGTCCGACCAGGTCACCGTGTTCCCGCGCCCGGTCCAGATCGTCCAGTACCGGCAGCAGCGCGCTGATCACGGAACCGGTCGCCTGCTCGGTGACCACGCCCCGGTCCCGGTCCACCCGCTTGCGGTAGTTCGCGTACTCCGCGGACAGCCGCTGCAGGTCCCGGGTGCGCTCGTCCAGCTCGCCGCGCAGCGCCTCCAGCTCGGCGCCGAGCGGGGAGACCGTCTCCTCGGGCGTGGCGGGCTCCTCGGTGGCGACCTCGGGCTCCGCCGCGGGTACCTCCGCCGGCTCCTCGCTCTCGGTGGCCGGGCTGGCGTGCTTGCCGCCGGCCTCCGGGGGTTTGGCCGCACCGCCCTTCACGTCGATGCGGCGCTTGTCACGGATCACCACGCCGGGACGCTCCTCGTCCTCGGCGCGGTGCTGGCTCCTGGCGTTCCCGGCGGAGCCGGCCGAGGCCGACCCCGCCGAGTTGTGCGCGCGCTCCGTCACTTGTGGTTGTCCTCATCAACGATCTCGGCGTCCACCACGTCCTCGCCCTGGGGGGCACCGGCCGCACCCGGCGCACCGGTACCCGCGGCGCCAGGCCCGGCACCCGGGCCGCCCGCGGTGCCGGTCGGCGCCTCGGACTGCTGGTAGAGCAGCGTGCCCGCCTTCTGCGAGGCGGCGGCCAGCTTCTCCTGAGCGGCCTTGATCTTCTCGGTGTCGGACCCGCCCAGCGCGCTGCGCAGCTCGCCGAGCGCCTCGTTGATCTCGGTCTTGGCGTCGTTCGGCAGCTTCTCGCCGCTCTCGGCCAGGAACTTCTCGGTCTGCCACTGGAGCTGCTCGGCCAGGTTGCGGGTCTCCGCCTCGTCGCGGCGCCGCTTGTCCTCGTCGGCGTGCTCCTGCGCGTCGCGCATCATGCGCTCGATGTCGTCCTTGGGCAGCGCGGAGCCGCCGGTGATCGTCATCTTCTGTTCCTTGCCGGTACCCCGGTCCTTGGCGTGCACGTTCACGATGCCGTTGGCGTCGATGTCGAACGTGACCTCGATCTGCGGTACCCCGCGCGGCGCCGGCGGCAGGCCGGTCAGCTCGAAGGTGCCCAGCTTCTTGTTGTACGCCGCGATCTCGCGCTCGCCCTGGAACACCTGGATCAGCACGGACGGCTGGTTGTCGTCGGCCGTCGTGAAGATCTCGGACCGCTTGGTCGGGATCGTGGTGTTGCGCTCGATCAGCTTGGTGAAGATGCCGCCCTTGGTCTCGATGCCCAGGGACAGCGGCGTCACGTCGAGCAGCAGGACGTCCTTGACCTCGCCCTTGAGCACGCCCGCCTGCAGCGCCGCGCCGACCGCCACCACCTCGTCCGGGTTCACGCCCTTGTGCGGCTCCTTGCCGCCGGTGAGCTGCTTGACCAGGTCGGTCACGGCGGGCATCCGGGTCGAGCCGCCGACCAGGATCACATGATCCACGTCGGAGACCTTGACGCCGGCGTCCTTGATCGCGCGCTCGAACGGCTCGCGGCAACGGTCCAGCAGGTCCTGCGTCATCCGCTGGAACTCGGCCCGGGACAGCTGCACGTCCATGTGCAGCGGGCCCGACGGGCCGGCGGTGATGTAGGGGAGGTTGATGCTGGTGGTGGTCGCCGCCGACAGTTCGATCTTGGCCTTCTCCGCGGCCTCCCTGAGCCGCTGCAGGGCCATCTTGTCCTGTGACAGGTCGATGCCGTGCTGGCCGCGGAACGTCTTCACCAGGTGGTCGATGACCCGGTCGTCCCAGTCGTCACCACCGAGGTGGTTGTCACCGTTGGTGGCCTTCACCTCGATGACGCCCTCGCCCAACTCCAGCAGGGACACGTCGAAAGTGCCGCCACCCAGGTCGAAGACCAGGACGGTCTGCTCCTTGGCGCCCTTGTCCAGGCCGTACGCCAGCGCCGCCGCGGTGGGCTCGTTGACGATCCGCAGCACGTTGAAGCCGGCGATCTCGCCCGCCTCCTTGGTGGCCTGCCGCTGCGAGTCGTTGAAGTACGCCGGGACGGTGATCACGGCGTCGCTGATCGTCTCGCCCAGGTACGCCTCGGCGTCGCGCTTCAGCTTCATCAGTACCCGCGCGGAGATCTCCTGCGGGGTGTACTTCTTACCGTCGATGTCAATTGTCCAGTTGGTGCCCATCTCCCGCTTGACCGAGCGGATCGTCCGGTCCGGGTTGGTCACCGCCTGCCGCTTGGCGACCTCGCCGACGAGCACCTCACCGTTGCGGGCGAACGCGACGATCGACGGCGTGGTCCGCGACCCCTCGGCGTTCGCGATCACGGTGGGCTCGCCACCCTCGAGAACGCTGACCACAGAGTTGGTCGTCCCGAGGTCAATGCCGACCGCACGTGCCATGTTCACTGCCTCCATGTGGGCTCTGCTGCTGCACGGTCGCTCAAGTTGAGCGGACCGGACTCAATAGTGACACGCGTTCCGGCGGTGTCAAGTCGGACTTGAGCCCGCGCCGCGCAACCCGGCCGCGGCACCGGTCCCGCGGACTCGGATGGGCGCACCCCGTGGAGTATCGCTGACGAGAATGATCAGGCAGGCTTGACCCGTGACGACGCACGGCGCGGCGGCAACTGATCCGTCGCTCACGGACGCGCTGGCACGCCTGCGTGCGGCCGCCGCGGAGGCGCGGTACCCGCTGCGGGTACCGGGGGCGCAGGACGCCCAGGACGCCGCCGGGCAGCTGGTCGCGCGGATCGACGACTACCTCGTACCCCGACTCGCCCAGCGGGACGCCCCGCTGCTCGTGATCGTCGGTGGGCCTACCGGCGCCGGCAAGTCCACCCTGGTCAACAGCCTGGTACGCGCCCCGGTCAGCGCGGCCGGCGTACTCCGCCCGACCACCCGCGCGCCCCTGCTGCTCTGCCACCCCGACGATATGCCCTGGTTCAGCGAGCGCCCACTGCTGCCCGGCGTACCCCGCTCCAGCGGGTTGGCGGCGCAGCCGGACAGCCTGCGGCTCATCTCCGCCCCGGGACTGCCGGCCGGGCTGGGCCTGCTCGACGCGCCGGACGTCAACTCGGTGGTGGACAACAACCGCGCGCTCGCCGACCAGCTGCTCGCCGCCGCCGACCTGTGGCTGTTCGTGACCACCGCGGCCCGGTACGCCGACGCCGTACCGTGGCAGGTGCTGCGCGGGGCGCGGGACCGGGGTACCGCGGTGACGCTGGTGCTCAACCGGGTACCCGCAGGGGCCGAGGACGAGGTGGCCGGGGACTTCGGCGCGCTGCTGGACACGCAGGAGATGGGCGAGGCGCACCTGTTCGTGCTGCCCGAGGTGCAGCTGGACGGGCAGGGCCTGCTCGCGGACCGGCTGGTCAGCCCGCTGCGGGACTGGCTGTGCCGGTTCACCGAGGATCCGCAGGCCCGCTCCGACGTGATCGAGCAGACGGTGACCGGCGCGCTGGCCACCGCCGACGAGGCGCTCCAGGGCCTGGCGGCCGCCGCCGACCAGCAGTTCGTCGCGGCCGAGCGGCTGCGGCACGAGGTACGGGCGGCGTACGACGCGGCACTGGCCGCGCTGACCGAGGCGCTGTCCGGCGGGGTACTGCTGCGGGGGGAGGTGCTCGCGCGGTGGCGGGACCTGGTCGCCGGGCGGGGGCGGCAGCTCGGTGACGACTTCACCGGCGCGCTCACCGCCGGCCTGGCCAGCCTGATCCGCGCGGTCGCGGTGG